>JABMSA010000689.1 GCA_013202185.1 Planctomycetota bacterium | reverse complement strand
GCCCGCCGACTACAGGCACCGAACCCAAGATGAATGAAATCGCAAACAAGGCGACGGTGCCTATCAGTGTGGCCTCGAGCGCTTTGGCGAAAGTCCGGCGCTCGATCCTCGCAATCCGCGCCCCCAACAACAGCAGGCCCGCTGCGGCAAGGAAGCCGCCGGTTCCCAGCAAGATAATTGCTATCAGTTGGACAGCTAGCATTCGGTCCTCACACTGTGGCGGGCATCTCTACTTCTGGTAAACGCGAACGTAGTCGATGCAGAACTTCCGCGGAAAGATGCTCTCGTCGATTCCCTTTTGTCCGCCCCAGGCGCCGCCTATCGCGATGTTCAAAGTCAGGAAGTACTTCTTGTCGTAGGGCCAGGTGTCGGTGCCGGTGCCTTCGTTCTCGAATGTGAAGTAATTCTCGTCGTCGACGAAAAAGTCCATCTTCCGGGCGTCCCATTCGACCGCGTAGACGTGAAAGTCTTTGTCCGGATCGGCGATGTGAATCTTCGCTCCCTTCTGCGTGCTCAGGACGTGATTGTAATCCTTGGTATGAACGGTTGCGTAGATGGTGTCGGGCTCGAATCCGACGTATTCCATGATGTCGATCTCGCCGCACTCGGGCCAGCCGGTTTCGTTCACGTCTGCCGCGAGCATCCAGATGGCCGGCCACATTCCCCTGCCGGCGGGCAGCTTGGCCCTCACCTCGATCCTGCCGTACTGCCATTCCGCCTTGCCCTTTGACCTGACGCTGCCGGAGGTGTACTCGGCGTACTCGCGCGAGGTTCGCCAGTCCTTCGTCTCCGCGGGATCGTAGGCGGGGTTCCTGATCCTCTCCTTTATGGCTTCGATGACGAGCATCCCGTTTTCGACGCGAACGTTATCGGCGCCGGCGGGCGTGTAAAGCTGCAGCTCGGCATTGCGAAGAAAACCTTCCTCGCGCGTCCACTTCGAATCGTCCGGCTCGCCGGTGTAATCGAACTCGTCGGACCAGATCAGTTTCCATTCGTTCTTTTGTGCGTGAGACTTGGTCATATGCTGAAATCCTCAAACCGTAGACCGCCGTGTTCGGGCATCCATTACTATCGCGAAACGATTATACACGCGCCCGGCGGAGGTGTCAAGCCCGTTTTCCCTGCAAGCTGCGCGCAAACCGCACTGATTTTCGCCGGCGTCGGAACCTTTTCCGCCGAATGGGCACTAAGGCAACGATGGCGACTGGACGACCTCGCTCTGTAACATTGCATCTCCACCCTTTGGCGTTTCTTTCAAAAGGAGAACATGACATGGACGCTCTGAAACGTTGTCTGCTTGTGTGGATGGTAGTGGTGCTTGCCGCGTGGTCGGCCCGCGCAAACCCTATTCCGGTGCCCTTGCCGGCCAGCATGCCCCTCGAGGACATGTATTCCGAGCTGCTGGAGATCGACGGCGACACCGGCCTCCGGGACCATTTCCAGGGGGACTACTACTTCAGCTACATCCCGAAGGACCTATACATGATGAAGTATCCGGTCCCGCCGAACCCCGACGGCAGCCATATCGAGGACCTCCGCGTTTCGTTCGGCAAGCTGCCGGACGACTGGACCTTCACGCCCGGGAGCCTTCCCGCGCTGCACATGCTCTTGCCGCCGGTGTCACCCCAGCCGTGGTACTACATTCGAGAGCTTTACCCGACGGTGGTTCCCGGCTGGCCGGGAATACCCATGCTCGCCTGGCACGGCCCCATCAACGCCGATGCCACCGACGACATCATCCCGCCGCCTCCAACCTTCCCGCCGACCGCCCTCTATCGCGTGAATTACGAATACAACATGCGAAGGTGGGGGCGAGGCTGGCTCTACTTCTACGCACTGGGAACGGGCAAGTACTACAGCACCTACCAGAAGCAAGCAATCTCATTCCTTGATATCACCATGCCCAAGCACCTGACGATGTCCCGCCTGTCTCTGGACAACACCCCCCACGCGTTCGCCGTGACCTGCGAGGGAGACAAGACCGTGGTGTCTGTTTACGCCACGGCGCAATTCGGGCCGTTCACAAAAGACATCATAGGTGTGGTGGTCCCGTGGCTGGTCCGGGCCGACACGAACTACGACGGCTCGACGAATATCCTCGACCTGCTCCACGTGCGAAACCACCTCGGCAGCGATGTGTCCGGGGACGAAGCTGAAGATGCCGACATCAACGGTGATGGCGATGTGAACATCCTGGACCTCCTTCTTGTGCGCAATCACCTGGGCGAGAGAGCCGAACTGGTGGATGAGTGCCCGGCGCCGATGCCCGGCCCGCAGATTCGCCTGCGCTATCGCGTGAAGCAGTGCGGCACCACTCAGCCGCCGGGCATCGAGCCCGACGTCCGCCCATGGGGCCGTCGGATGATCGTAACCGACCAGATACACTTCAACTGCTGCCCGGAGTACGTTCGCATGACCATCCTGGTCGGCGGGAATCGCGTAATCTTTCGCGAGAAAGCTATAGAAAAGGACCCGTGCGATTGCCTGTGCTACTTCCCGATGAAAGGCGTCGCCGGGCCGTTCTCACCGGGGACCTACAACGTTGAGTTGATCGATCCCTACGGCAGGACTATTCTCGAGAAGGAGATCGAGATCGAATAGGCGGCGCCGGGCAGCCGTGCACATCGGCCCGGATGGGGAATTGTGGGCGGTGGTCGGCGATGGCGTTGTAGAGACGGGCCGGTGGCCCGTCTCCTTTGAGACGCCCCACCGGGGCGTCTCTACAGGTACATAACCGTATTTGCGAACCACTGCACTAAGTCGTCTCTTCGCTTATTGCCTGCAACGTTCGGCCCCTGAACTTGCTGTAGTACCGTAGTCCCCAGAAGGGAACAAAAAGCGCAAACAAGGTGATCGCTTGCCGAGTCGAACCGGCATGGTATATCCTGCCGAGCACGCGGCAGATGAAGAGGATGAACAGGCCGTTGAGAAGGCACACGGCAACGTACGGCACGACCACAAGAACAAACACGATCTTATCAACTTCCGCCGACAAACGGAGTCCTGATCGGCCCGTGACGAGATAATAAACGAGGAGAAACAGCGAGAACAGCAACATCCCGCACAATACCGCATTGTAAGCTATCAACACCCACCGGCCCGCCTTGAGTCCGAAAGATAACGTCTTCTTGTGTGTCATCGCCTTTGCCTCTCGACGTGAAACGCCGGCCGTCACAGCGGCAGTTCCGTTCCGATTCCGCGTTCGCGTGCTTCATTAT
>JABMSA010000688.1 GCA_013202185.1 Planctomycetota bacterium | reverse complement strand
TCATCCACCAACCGCTTCACACGCTCCTGAATCCCGAAAGAGAAGCGCCGCCGCAAGAGAGCTGGCAAGTTCACCGGCGAGGCGATATGCTGGAGAATCGCAACCCGCTCGTTGTTCAGCTCCTCCATCCGGCTAGTCACCTTCTCTAGATTCAGCTCTTCCTCCGCTTCGACTATCCGTTGCCGACAGCGCTCAGCAAATGCAGCACGCAGTTGAGGGGGCAAATTCAGGCCAAGCAAACGACACGTCTCAAATGCACCGATGCACAGAGACCATGTCTCGCTGTTCAGCATCTGACTCACGCACAGGCTCAGATCCTTCAATTCCGCCTTCCGAACTGCTTCGATCGCGGCTTCGTGCACTGCCTCGGGAGCGGGCGCATTGAATACTCCCGGTAACATATCGCCAAGTTCTCTTCGAATTTCCTCCCTTTCGTTCTCAAACCACACCCGTCCGACCATCTCCGCGAGCCTCTCGATTGCCAAAGCGCGGGAATCCTCCGGTGCCTCTTCCGATTGGGCAACACGCCGGAGTGCCTGGCGCGCCACAGGTCGTCCATACTCGAACAAGGCAACGCTTGCACGGCGGTGTGCGAAGTTGCCTGCATCAAGGCATCTTAGCGTTTGCTCCTGGCTCGCCACAAACCGCTTCACAAGATCTTCGTCGGGCCCTTCCGCCATTCGAAGACAACGAGCCGTCAATTCCGCGTCCCGGATACTGGTCATAGTACACTCGATCAGTCGCGCCACCGTGTCAGGGTGATCCCCACCAAATGCAAGAAGCAAGACAACCGTATCGTGCCAGGCGAAACGCTGGACCTTTTCCCTCAGACTATCAATATCATCGCCCATGTGCTCCAGGATGTAGCGGGCAGCGAAATACTCTTCAAATGACTGATGCATGAAGCGTAGACTGCCACCACTGCGAAGCAGCATCCCACTTGCGACTAGCTCGGCAATGAGGCCCGGCGCATCTCGGATCCCAGTCGACTCGGCCAGACGCGCAACTTCGCTGTCGAGCAGATCCCGCTTTCCTTCCTGAACCATATGGTGCCCGAGACAAGCCAATATCGCCGACTTCTCTCCATACCGACCGGGTTTCTGGTCACTTGGCTCTTCTTCGTGGTGCCTCTCTTCCACGTATCGTTGAGCGAAGTCGCCAAACAACTGCGCTCGGTTACTTGGCAGTCTGTCTGTCGCTTTCTGATACCGTTCGACAATCATCCAGAGAAACAGAGGTATGCGGGCCAAATCCCGGACCTTCTCATGTTCCGGGTCAAATAGCACTGTGATGAGGCGGTTCGCTTCTGACTCGTGGCCTGCGCCCCGGTTCTCGCGCATATAGTCATGGACGTACTGCCGTGCTTGATCATCGCTCACCTTCTGGAGCGTAACCACGGGAAACGGCAATAGCCCGGGAATCCAGTTGTACTGCCGGTGGCAGATCAATAACGGCGACAACGGGAATTCCTCATGCAGTGACATGATCCAAGCAGCCACACACCGGCGGTCCTCTTCTGCCAGCTCGTTCAGCGCATCAATCATTATAGAACACGCCCCTGCTGCCAGCAACTCCCACGAGTCGGTTCGCCCGTCCGGAAGAACAGAGGCAATCTCAAATCGGTCACGTCCCCGTGAATCCCACTCGCGCACACGTTCCACTACCTGCTTGGCCCAGAACAATCTCGGTAGACTTGGATTAACATGCACTCTCTGTGACTCGCCGTCGCACAAGCATTCGACCGTGTAGACCTCGCTTCTCCTATGGTCGATCGACTTCGACAGCTGATACTCCCATTCGCGAGCAACTGTGCTCTTTCCCGCACCAGCATCCCCCAAAATGACGAGCGCGGAGTGATCCGAAATGAGCCTCAGCGCATCCACTCCACCTTCACCAGTAGCTTGAAGCTCCTCACGTGCTGCCAACACTCCTTCATCCTTAGCCAGTTCGGCAAGCCTTGCACCGGTATGGCGACGCGTGCGGACACTCGGGTCTTTCATCTCACCTTTGAGGTCGATATAAGCCTTCAAATTAACGAATAAACCGTGCTCTCTTCCGAGCTTGGCGATACTCTCGTGCGCTTCTGTGGCGAACTGCTCGCTGACGAACCGAGAACGCAACCTGCAATAACTTATCCAGAGCGGGTGTTCGCGTCGTAGGCGCATTTCCGACAGTCTCCTGCCCAGTGCAGCCAAGTGCGGCAGAACCCATGAAGGAGGTCTCTCGATCTTGGAAAACAGTGTCGATCCATCCTGGTAGATGGCTTCGTCTGACCAATAGGCGTATGCCTTAACTTCTGTCAAACACTCTGCGGCCACTCCCATCATAGCGGCCGACGCCCGCATTGAACT
>JABMSA010000687.1 GCA_013202185.1 Planctomycetota bacterium | reverse complement strand
GTTGCTTCACGGCCTCGACGATCTCGCGACGGCCGTGGCCGGCGTTCGCCGCCAGCACGCCCGATGTCCAGTCGAGCCACATATTGCCGTACGGATCGAAAATGCTGCAAGCCTCGGCCCGATCCCAGATCACCGGCGCCATGCCCGTCATCGCATCGGGCTCGTATTGGTTGATGCTATCGAGCAGCGGCAGCGACTCGGGCACGGGCAGCGGCGTGCGGATTCGGCGGTAGCGCGTCTCTATGCGAGGCACTTGTTTGGGTTCGAGCGAAAATCTTCTTGCGGCCATGAAACGTCCTGTTCATCTGCATTACGGCGCATCCGATCTGTTGTTAAAGGATACCAGCGCGGCAGGAAAAAATCAAGCGGAATGGGGGGATGGTTCGATCATGCGACGCGATGGACACTTTCGTTCGGCCGCCTCGAGCGTGAGCCGCGCTGCGTTCAGAACTCGATCTTGATCTCAATGTCCTTCATGTTGCCCCCTACTCCGAACATGTTCACTTCGGAGCTTTTGTGCTTGATGTAGATCGTCTTTTCCTCATTTGAGTATCGCATCGGCTTCCCGTCGTATTCGCTTGTGGGAACGGCCTCGAAATACTCGGGGGCGAGTTCGTCCAGCGACTCAGCGAGTTTGCCGGTCTTGAGTTTGTGGCATTTCAGGGCGATCGCGATCTGAGTTGCGGATACTTTATCGTTCTGCTGGCATTTGAGTCCCGACAGCTCACTCAAGGAGTACGCGGCGCCGGTGAAGATCATCTTTCCTGCCGCATTTTCGGTCAGGCATAGTCTCACTTTTTGCAGTGTGCTTCGTTCCGGACCGAAAAACATCCGTGGCGCCAACTCGCTCGACATACCGAGCGGCGCCAGGTCGCAGACTTTCCTGTTGAGATTGGCCAGGGTGGTCCGGCACGCCTCCGCCATCATTCGTTTAGTCTTGTTCGGCTTGAAAGAGTAGGCTCTCATCGGTGGGGGGAATCCCAATTGATCCAGGGCTTGGTCCTTGCCGGTTCGAATCATCTCGATATGTTCGATAAAGAGACGGTACCCAATTCTTATGTTGTCGGCGAAGGCTTCATCATCAATTCGGTAAGTATCGAGCACCGGTATGCATGCCCTGAGCGCGTCGGGCTCGAGTTCGGTGTCTGACAAGAGGTCGCGGATGTCTGCAAGGCCCACCCCCTGGATGGCTGCCCCCGTGAGGAAGCAAAGCCACCCGCCGCGGCAGTTCTTCAGGAAGCTGCCGAACTTGACGGCCTTGAGCGCTTCACCGAGCGCCTCTTTGTGCCGACCATTTCGAGCGAGATGGCGCCCGCGCAACTGATACAGGCGCATGATCCTTCGCCACGGTGAGCGGTATTGCCCGAAGACCGACTCGAGGGTCTCCGCCGTGAACTCCGGGGCCAGCGCCGAAGTGCAGGCCAACCCCTTCTCCATCAATTCAAATGTCTCCGTATTCTTCTCGAGGATTTCCCGCGCGAGCTCGGCGTCCCATGGGATATCGCCGCACATCATGTCCTCCCACGGCCCGCCGGCCATCTCATCCCACCGCTCGTAGGGGTTGTAGAGTTTCTCCGCCGCCCGGATGAAATAGAATATCGCGTTTTCCTCATCGGGGATCTCGGCGCGCGGCGCCGGCTGCAGGTCGTCGTCCTTCAGCGGCGACTCATCCATAACCAGCAGCGCAACGGTCATAAAGCACACCACGCCGGCGAGTGAGAGGACGATCAGGATGTTTCGGACGCGGTTCTTTTTCATATTGAACGTTCCTTTCCATTCTCCCCCTTGTTAAGAGCATATCAGGTGCGCGTCGGGAAGTCAAGGAAAGATCTTGCACCGAGCGAAAAAAAAGGTAAAATAACATGACCCGAGTTGATCAACATGGGCACTAATAAGTAGGCGGACGCCCATTGCGGCCCGCCAAGCGAACAAACATAAGGAGAATTGAGAATGAGCATCATCAGGTCTCTCACAATCGGTATAGCATTGCTGGCTGCTGTAATCTTCCTGAATGGCTGCCGTGACGACGCCGGCACCAGCGCCGACGCCGCAAAAGAAGCAGAACCCGCGCCCGATGACGCCGCAACGGGCATCCAGCCGGACCCGCCTACACCTGATGACGCCGCGTCGGACAATCCGGAGCTGGTGTGGCATCCCTCCCTCGACGACGCCCTTGCCGAAGCAACGAAGAGAGACTCCCTCGTTGTTGTCGACGCCTACGCCGACTGGTGCGGCTGGTGCAAGGTGTTGGACGAGAAAACGTTGTCCACCAAACAAGTGCGCGCGGAGCTGAAGAGCTTCACCCTGTGCAAGCTGGACACCGAGAAGTACCCCGCCATTTCCAAACGGCTGCGCGTGCGGGATCTGCCGACTACTCTTGTGCTCGATAAGACGGGCAAGATCATCGCCTCCAAGGCCGGCTTCGTGCCGCCGGATGTTTACATTGCATTTCTGAAGCAGGCAGTAAGGGCGGCCGGCAGGTAACCGCAAACGCAACCGGATCGATGCCGACGATGGAATTACGCGGCCCTCGCCGCCGGTTTCTCAGCTTTATTCTTGGACAATATTCGCTGATTCTGGTAAACTTGAGAATGTATGAATTGCCGGGCGTTGTCTACGTTCACGGCAAGCCAGGGAAGATGCAATGAGCAAGACGATTCTCGCCGTGGGGCCCCACCCCGATGATGTCGAGGGTGGGATCGGCGGAACGATCATAAAACTGTCGCGGATGGGCTATGCGGTGCACATCGTCGATCTCACCAATGGTGAGCCCACGCCGCATGGCAGCCCTGCGATCCGAAAGAAGGAGTGGGAGAAGTCGTCGGAGATCCTCGGGATCGAGAGCCGAACCGTGCTCGACCTGCCGAATCGCTACCTGATGGACAGCGTCGAGGCGCGGATCAAGCTGGCCGAGGTGATCAGGCTCAAGCGGCCGGACGTCATGTTTGTGCCTTACTGGGAAGACGCCCACCCGGATCACATTCAGGCGACGAAGATCGCGGAGGCAGCGAGGTTTTATGCCAAGCTCACTAAAACGGATATGGCAGGCGAGCCGTGGTATCCGTCGAAGCTGTTCTATTACATCTGCTCGCACCTGCGCGTGTACATGGATCCGGCATTTATACTTGACGTGAGCGACGTGCACAAGGAGAAAATGATCGCCTGCAAAACTTACGGCTCGCAGTTTGCATACGATGAGCAGCGCTGGAAATTCATCAGCGGCCTGATAAATGCCTACGGCCTGTACTATGGCCAGTTGATCAGGGCCGAATACGGAGAGCCGTTTGCCGCCAAGGAAAACCTGGCTCTTTCGGACATCCGAGATATACTTTAGACAGAAAACGAGCTTCTCACAGGAGCACACGAATGGACGGAATAATCTACCTCGATCACGCAGCCACGACCCCTGTGCGGCCGGAAGTGCGTCGCGAGATGATGATTTACATGTCCGACTATTTCGGGAATGCATCTTCGCTTTACACGCTCGGGCAGATGTCGAAAAAGGCCATCGATCCGGCGAGGGAGAAGGTGGCACGGCTAATCGGCGCGAGCCCCGAAGAGGTGTACTTCACGTCGGGCGGGAGTGAGTCGGACAACTGGGCGATCAAGGGTACGTTCTTTGCGAAGCAGGACAAGGGCCGGCACCTCATAACGTCGGCCATCGAGCATCACGCCGTGCTCGACACCTGCGAGCAACTGCGGAAGATGGGCGGCGGGCTCACGGTGCTGCCTGTCGATTCCAACGGGATGGTCGACCCCGACGATGTCAAGAACGCCATCCGGCCCGATACGATCCTGATTTCGGTGATGCACGCAAACAACGAGATCGGCACGATTCAGCCCATTGCGGAGATCGGCAAGATCGCGAAAGAAGCGGGCGTGGCATTTCACGTCGACGCCGTTCAAACGGTTGGGCACTATCCTGTGGACGTCGACGCGATGAACTGCGATCTGCTGTCGCTCTCGGGGCACAAGCTCTACGGGCCCAAGGGTGTGGGCGCGATGTACATGCGCAAGGGCACGAGGGTGCTGTCGCTGATTCACGGCGGCGGCCAGGAAAGAAAGCGCCGGGCGGGCACGGAAAACGTCCCCGGGATCGTTGGCCTGGGCAAGGCCGCCGAGCTGGCCATGGCGGAGTTGGAAAAGGCCATCGAGCGCGAATCGGCCCTCAGAAACGACCTGCTCAAGAAGCTCGAAACAGCCATTCCCGACAGCCACCTCAACGGCCACCCAACCCAACGCCTCTCCAACAACCTCAACATAAGCTTCGCCGGCGTCGAGGGCGAGGCGATCTTGCTGCGGCTCGACCGCGAGGGCATTTGCGCGTCGACAGGCTCCGCCTGCACAACCGGCTCGCTCGAGCCGTCGCACGTGTTGATGGCGATCGGCCTCAAGCACGAGCAGACGCACGGATCGGTGAGGTTTACTTTCGGCCGAAGCAACGTGGCCGCGCACGTCGACTTCGTGGCCAAGGTGATGGAGAAGACCGTCAACCGGCTTCGGGAGATGTCGCCCACGTACGTGCCCGGCGAGTTCTGAATCAACGGCAGGCGCCGGGCGTGCAACAGCTCTGGAGAACCGTCATGAAAACTGCGGCTGCAATCATTCTGGGATCGGTGCTGCTGGTTTACGGGGCGGCAGGCGCGGGCGAACTCGAGATCGATCCGTTCATGTTTTCCATCGAGCCGGCCCGGATAACGTCGGACACCACCGCGGAGGTCGATTTCAGGTTCACGATATTGCCGGGGCATTATGTGTATCAGGGCAGCAT
>JABMSA010000686.1 GCA_013202185.1 Planctomycetota bacterium | reverse complement strand
CTGCCACGCCGTGCCAGGCAAATGGCACGTGATGGGCGTCATGCTCTCCGCCGGCGGATCGTTCCAGTGGTTCAGAAACAACCTCGGCGACCCCGAGAAAGCAATCGCGCAGCAGGAAGGCGTAGACCCCTACGAAGTGCTCTGCCGCGAAGCCGAAAAAGCCGCACCCGGCAGCGAAGGCCTCTTCTTCCTTCCTTACCTCACCGGCGAGCGAACACCACACGCCAACCCCAACGCAAAAGGAGCATGGATAGGCCTCACCGCACGCCACCAGAAGCCCCACATGATCCGCAGCACACTCGAAGGCATCACCTACGGCATGCGAGACTCCCTCGAAATCATAAAAGGAATGGGGGTGCCCGTCAACCAAATACGAGTATCCGGAGGCGGCGCAGCCAGCGCATTCTGGCGGCAGCTCCAGGCCGACATTTACGGGCAAGACGTTGTAACCGTCAACGCCGGCGAAGGCGGCGCGCTCGGCGTTGCACTGCTCGCGGCCGTCGGCACCGGAACATTCAACAGCGTCGAAGAAGCCTGCGATGCCGTCATCGAAATCGCCGACACAACCGCCAGAAACACGGCAACCGCGGAAATCTACGACAAATACTATCCGTTGTACGGTACGCTCTACCAGCACCTCAAGGACGACTTCGACGCCATCCAGCAGCTCATCGGCTGAAACCGCGCATCTTCATCAACGCAACAATACTCGCCATCTGAATCTGCACCACGAACCGGGCCGCAGCAAAAAAAGAGGATCTTCCGGTTGGAGTGTAGGCAAATCCTCCTCGTCGTCGATCCGTTTCTTTCCGAGTCCGAATCGTCCTCGTCGAATTCTATTCTGAATGTTCTTTTCGCTGGCCGGACAATCTTCTTCACCTGCCGAGCAAGCCGGCAGGGGCCGAAAAGCTCTCAGCGAAATGCATTCAACCCAGGGGCCTCTTGCCGCTGCGACCTCCTTTGGCGGCTTACAACGCAACCGGCCCCAACCCTCCCATCCTTTTCACCCACCGATTTTCCTTGTTTGACCCGCAACGCATGACTATAATTAACCATAATGTCAAGCCCTCGATTTCATTGCGAAAACGCCTCTTACCAGTCGGAATTGACGGGAGATTGGCCTGATGGAACAGACACCGACACCCGACGAAGAACCCCCCCGGCCCGTTGACGAAAAGGAAAACACACCCGTCCCCAGCGACAAGCCTGGCTGCGCCGACGAGGACGTCGAAGCCGCCGACGAGGACGTCGCCGACAAAGACACCTCCCTCGCCGAAGACGAGTATGCGGAAGGGCCCGCCGCCGAGCAGCCTCGAACCGTCGAAGCCTTGCCGCAAGTGCCAAAGGCCGCCCGGAAACCGCCTCCTCGTAAGAAAAGCAATCGCATCCTCATCGAGCAGGAAATGGGCTCCCTCGAGATGAGCGACGAGGTCATCGCGACGATTGTCCACGAAGAATGCCGCGCCCAAGGTGTGCTCGAGGTGTGCGGCAAGGGCTTGGCGAAGAAATTGGGAAAAGTGTTCGCCCCCGGCCGGACGGTAGACGGCGTTTACATCGAGCAGCGCGGGCGTTCGCTGCTGCTGGAAGTGACCATTACCGTGCAATACGGAATCGACATACCCGCACTCGCCGATGATGTCCGCACGAGGATCGCAGAAAGAATAGAAAACATCACCGGTTGCAGGGCAAGGGCCGTGAATATAGTAGTTGACCGCATCGTGATGCCAAAGCAGCCGCCGAAATAGGCAGACCTCCGCCGACCGCCGGAGAAAGACATGGACAAGAGAGCGTTTGACTTCCTGCAAGAACTGATCGACACCCCCTCGCCTTCGGGTTTTGAGGCACCCGTACAAAAACTGATCCGCCGGCAATTCGAAAACATCGCCGACGAAGTCCGAACCGACGTTCACGGCAATGTGATCGCTGTGATGAATCCGCGCGCCAAGCTGCGCGTGATGCTCGCCGGGCACTGCGACGAAATCGGCTTCATGGTGCAGCACGTAACCGACGCCCCGCCCACGGGCTTCATTCGCTTCTCGGCCGTCGGCGGAATCGACCCCGCCATCGTCGCCGGGCAGCGCGTCGTAATCCACAACACCAAAGGCCCCGTCAACGGAGTCGTAGGCCGCGAACCCATTCACCTCATAGAGCAGAAAGATCGCGGCAAGGCCCAGCAGCTTCACAAGCTGTGGATCGACATCGGAGCCAAAGATCGCCAAGACGCCCTCAAATCCGTCGAGATCGGCGACCCCATAACTTTCGACGTCGGCGTGCATCCGCTCAAGAACAACCTCGTCGCCGCACGCGGATTCGACGATCGTATCGGCGCGTTCATAATCGTGGAAGCAATGCGCAAACTCAAAGGAAAAAAACTCGACGTCGCCGTATACGGAGTATCCACCGTCCAGGAAGAACTAGGCCTGCGCGGCGCCCGCACCAGCGCCTTCGGCATCGAGCCGCACATAGGCATCGCCGTCGACGTCGGATTCGCCTCAGATTACCCAACGGCCGACAAAAGCCGCATCGGAGTCATAACACTCGGCGACGGCCCGATACTCAATCGCGGCGCAAACATCAACCCCGTCGTGGGCCAAATGCTTGTCGACATCGCGAAGGCGAAGAAGATTCCCTACCAGATGGCCGGCGCCCCCAAGGCCACCGGCACCGACGCCAACGCAATGCAAATCAACCGCACCGGCGCGGCCACCGCGCTCGTAAGCGTGCCCAATCGTTACATGCACACGCCCGTCGAGGTCATCTCCAAGGACGACGTCGACAACTGCATCAAGCTCCTGACGGCATTCTGTCGCGAGTTGAAAGCCAACACAGACTTCACGCCAGTCTGAGCCGGCACTACGGGCTGAAGCCCGTGGCCGTCCATCTACACTGAAACCGGAAACACAAAAAAAGAGCCCCGCGAGTCTTCCGTATGATGACCCGCGGGGCGTTGCTTTATGCTCGCGCCGCATGCAGACGGCGCAGGCTATTTCTTCTTTCGTGCCGCGGCGGCGGTGTCTTTAACATGGGGGTTGTGGCAGTTGACGCAGTTGGTGCTCGCGAGCTCGATGGCGGCCTTCACTGCCGGAGGCGGGTCTCCGCCGGCGGCCTTGGCGGCCGTGCCCAATTCGATGTGCTTGCCGCCTGGGCCATGACATCCTTCGCATTGCACACCCACCAGATGCGGCGTGGCTTCCTTGCTCTTGAAGCCGTTCGGATCGCCCCAACCGGTGGCGTGGCACGGATAGCACAGTTCCTTGTCGGGCTCGTCGGCAATAACATCGAACGCCTTGGCCTTGGGCATCTTCTTCCACGCGGAGTATTCCTTGAAGTGGCATTTCATGCACTTCTTGGATCCGACGTATGTGTTGCCTTTAGTCGGCGTGTACGCCACGCGCTCGGCTTTCGGCTCTTTCTTTCGTGCCTGGGCGGCGGTGTCTTTCACGTGCGGGTTGTGGCAACTGGAGCATTCGGCCGACGTGAGTGTGATCGCTGCCTTCACCTCGGGGGGCGGATCTCCGCCGGCGGCCTTGGCCGCCTTGCCCAATTCCGCGTGCTTGGCGCCGGGGCCGTGGCACGACTCGCACTGCGCACCCAGCAGGTGGGGCGTGGCTTCCTTGCTCTTGAAGCCGCCCGGCTTGCCGTAGCCGGTAGTGTGGCACGGGTAGCAAAGCTCTTTGTCGGCTTCGCCCGAGATGCTGTCGAATGACTTGGCCTTTGGCATCTTCTTCCACGCGGAGTATTCCTTGAAGTGGCATTTCATGCACTTCTTTGCTCCGATGTAGGAGTTCTCGCCTGCCTGTGCGTCAGCGCCCGCAACGATGGTCAGCGCACAAGCAATTGCCAGGGCAGATATCCAAACCGTGCATCTTTTCATTACGTACTCCTCTTGCTCAACACTTCGCAGATGGGCGATGCACGGCAGCAAAGCCGCGCCGTTGAAAAGTCATAATAGCGCAAGCGGCCGCCAATTACAAGGGAGAAAAGCCTCAGTACTCCGGCGGCATTTCTTCGATCTCGGCACAGGTGAAAACCGGCCCGTCCTTGCAGACGTACTTGTTGCCGACGTTGCACCGGCCGCATTTGCCGACGCCGCATTTCATCCGGTTCTCGAGCGTCGTGATCACGTTTTCCTTCGCGAAGCCGTGCGTGTCGACCAGCACGGGAAGCGTGAACTTGATCATTATCGGCGGGCCGCACAGTATGCAGACGGCATTGTCCGACGATATCTTCGCCTCACCAAGGACCGTGGGCACAAAGCCGACCTTGCCGGACCAGTCGGGTGTTTCGCCGCCGGGGTCGACCGTGAAGATCGTGTTGATGTCGTCGCGCCCCTCCCACTCCTTGAGTTCTTCCTTGTAGACGAGATCATCCACGGTTCGTGCGCCGTAGCAGATTGTGATGTCCCCAAACTCATCGCGCCGGTCGAGGCAGTTCCAGATGACGCTGCGCACCGGTGCGAGGCCGATGCCGCCGCCGACGAACAGGATGTTCCTGCCTTTCATCTCGTCGACGGGGAAGCAGTTTCCGTAAGGCCCGCGAAAGCCTATGGTGTCGCCCTCCAGCAGCGAATGCAGAGCCTGTGTTACGCGTCCTGCCCGTTTGACGCTGCATTCGATGTAACCCTTGCGCGTGGGCGATGAGGCAATGCAAAACGTTGCCTCACCGTATCCGAAAACGGAGTACAAGCCAAACTGCCCGGCCTTGAAGGTGAACTTCTCTGCCTGCTGGTGGTCGTCGAAAAGAAGCTTCAGCGTCGTGACATCGGGAGTTTCTTCCGTTATCTTTTCGACGCGCATCTTGTAGGGGAGGTAGTCAATGGCTTGATCTGTGCTTGCCGGCATTGACTCGGTGCTCATGGTTTCACGCGGAACCGCTTGTCGCGGCTTCCGCCCTCGTGATGTCGATCAGTACATTGACAATATTCTGTCCGGCGCCGCATACGCGGATGCATCTTCCGCAGCCCACGCATGCTCGGCGGCCGAAGCGCTCGACGAAGTATTTGAACTTGTGCATGAGGCGGTTGCGGCAGCGGCTCTGCTGATCAGGCCGGGGGTTGTGGCCGGACGTGTGCAGGGTGAACAGGGCAAACGAGCAGCAGTCCCAGTTGCGCCGCCGCTCGCCTCCTCGCCAGTCCGATTCGTCTACTATGTCGAAGCAATGGCAGGTGGGGCATAGGTAGCTGCACGCGCCGCAGCCCAGGCATTTCAATGACACATCCAGCCAGAAGTCATCATCAAAGTGGTCGTCGAGCCATCCCTTGATTTTCTCGACGTCGAAGCGTTCTTCAGTGGCCGCTACGGGCAGCGGTTCTTCTTTGCCGGCTGCCGGAGCGGCGTCGTCAATTGATTGGGCCAGCTTCTTGCCGCGTTCGGTCATTATTTCGAGGAGCGCGCCGTCGGCGGTCGGCCGGACGAATACGTCGCTGCCTTCGTTCTCGCCGGCGCCTCCTGCCACGCTGCCGCAGAAGCAGTTTCCATCGGCCTCGCGGCACGCTACACCGACGAACGTGGTATTCGCGCGGCGCTGTCCGTAGAACGTATCGTGATAATCCCAGTTGAAGACGGTATCGAGCACACCGATGGCGCTGAGGTCGCACGGCCGGGCTCCGATGACGATCGTGGGCGCCGCGTTTGCCTCGACGCCGCTGAAGACCACGTCGCCGCCCGAGGGCTGGTCGAACTCGAGGATCGTCTCCGTGCGTGGAAACAGTATTTCCTTGAGGGGCACCCGCGTGTTGACGTAGTTTGCGGCCATCTCGTCGGCCGAGTTGATCTCGCGAAAATCAACGGCCCCGTCGCGCTCAACGGGTGCGAGCACCCGCGTGCCTTGCACGCGCAGTTTCCTGACGAGCGCCTCGAGCCAGCCGTTTGGCACTACAAGTTTTTGCTCGGGTTCTTTCATTCAGTTAACCTCGCGCGGACCAGCCGCTCGTGTTTGTTCTTCTCAAAGGATCCCTTTATCGGTGTCGATGTCCAGGTCGAAGGTGCTGAAGGGGCCTTTTTCGTCGTCGGTCATCCCGGCGGCGAACTGGAATTCTTCCTTGACAAGTTTGGTGAGCTTCTTGTTGATGAGGCCTATGGGGATGGCCATCGGGCACACTCGCTCGCACTCGCCGCAGCCTATGCACCGGCCGGTGAGGTGAAACGCCCGAATCACATTCCACGACAAGTTGCCGCGAAGGTGCGGGCTGGTTTCAACCCACTGCGGAATGTTTTTTTCGACCACGCACCGCTTGCAGTAGCACATCGGGCATACCTGCCGGCAGGCGTAGCAGCGAATGCACTCGCCCAGTTTTTCGCTCCAAAACTTCCATCGCTCGTCGCCGGAGAGCTGCTCCATCTCGCCGACATCGTCGAATTGGCCGTCCTCAGCGGGCATCTCTATCTGGTCGCCGAGCACATCGTCGCACTCTTCCGGATTGTGCACGGAGCAGAATTTGCACTTGCCCATCAGCGGCTCGCCGACGCCGTCGCAGTTGACGCCGATGATGTGCAAGTCTTCGCGAGCCAGCCTGCGCTCCCTGATGAGCACGTTGAGCGCTCTGCGGTCGCAACCCTTGACGACGATGGCCGGCTTGCCCTGCTTGCGGACCTCCGGCTTGTTGAGGTAAACGGCGAGGTTCCTGAAGCATTGGCCGTTAAGCCCGAGCTTCTCGACGTCTTCGGGCTTCCGGGCAAATACTGCTGTCATCTCGCCGTTGTCGCCCGTGGGCCCGTAGCCGATGACGAGGTCGACGGTTTTCGCGTCCAGGAGTTCCTTGGCTTTCTCGCGGAGTTGTGCTGTCAGTTCCTGCATTGTCGGTTCTTTCTCTTGTCCGAGAGCCTATCGAAGTACTCGAACGGCCCCAGCTCTTCGGCAAGCTCGGTGATGTCGGCGACCATCTTGGCCCACTTGGCTCCTTCGGCTGCCGAGACCCACGAGATCTGGAAACGGCGGGGATCGATGCCGACGAACTCGAGCAGGGTGCGGAATGTGGGCAGCTTGCGCCGGGCGTGGTAGTTGCCGGTGGCGTAGTGGCAGTCGCCCGGGTGGCAGCCGCTGACGAGCACGAGGTCGGCGCCGCTTTCGAACGCCTTGAGAACAAACATCGGGTCGACCTTGCCCGAGCACGGCACCTTTACTATGCGGATGTTGGCCGGATACTTGAACCGGCTCATGCCGGCCAGGTCGGCGCCCGCGTAGGAGCACCAGTTGCACAGAAACGCCACGATGCTCGGCGACCATTCCTCGGGGGCGGCCGATGTGCTTTCAACTTGTTGCGTGGATTCCATGCTGCGTTTTTTCCTCCGCAGGGGCCCGCTGATCGGGCCGGACTATATTTATGGCAGAACGCCGACGATCTCGGAGTAGAGCTGTTCGTCGGTGAATCCCTGCACTTCTATGCTCTTGGATCTGCAAGTGACGGCGCAGGCTCCGCACCCCTGGCACAGGCCTTCGCTCACCTCGGCCACGATCTTGACAAGCTCACCTTTCCGGTCGCGTATTTCGCTCTCGCTCACGGCGCCGTACG
>JABMSA010000685.1 GCA_013202185.1 Planctomycetota bacterium | reverse complement strand
TGGGAGATTCCTTATGCCGAATACCTTTCGTGTCCAACTTCGTAGCATCGATTCGATCAAGCCCTATGATCGCAACCCTCGGATCAACGACAAGGCGGTGGATGCCGTGGCCGCCAGTCTGCGGGAGTTCGGGTTCCGCCAGCCGATTGTTGTTGACGCGGATGGAGTGATCGTTGCAGGCCACACGCGATGGAAAGCAGCCAAGCAGCTCGGCCTGGCCAAGGCGCCCGTGCACGTGGCCACCGACCTCACGCCGGAACAGATCAGGGCATATCGCATCGCGGATAACAAGACCGGCGAGCGCGCAACGTGGGATTTTGAGATTCTGCCCATCGAACTCGACGAGCTGCGCAAGGGCGGGTTCGACCTCGAGGTGCTGGCGTTCGACGAGGAGGAGCTCGCCAAGTTGCTCGATGAGGCCGCTGGTCTCAAACAAGGCTTGACCGATCCCGAAGAAGTCCCTGAGCCGCCGGACGAAGCGATCACACAGCGTGGTGACCTGTACGTGCTTGGCGATCACCGGCTCTTGTGCGGCGACAGCAGTGATGAGAAGGATGTCGATCGGTTGGTCGAAGGCCAGAGCATCGATCTGGTGAATATGGACCCGCCTTACAATGTCCGCGTCGAGCCTCGCAGCAACAACGCCGTGGCCGCTGGCCTCAGTTCGTTCGGCGACGCTAACAAGAAAGCCCAAATGCATCACCAGGCGATGGACGAGGCGATACACGGGCACCGCAAGCCCACCCACAAGAAACTCCGCGCGAAGGATCGCCCGCTCGAGAACGACTTCCTCAGCGACGAGGCCTTTGCCGAGATGTTGCTGGCGTGGTTCGGCAACGCGGCCCGCGTTCTCAAGCTTGGCGGTTCGTTCTTTATCTGGGGAGGCTACGGCAACATCGGCAACTATCCGCCAGCACTCAAGGCGTGTGGGTTGTACTTCAGCCAGGGGATCGTTTGGGACAAGGAGCATCCCGTACTCACGCGTAAGGACTTCCTGGGTGGCTTCGAGCTGTGCTTTTACGGTTGGCATGAAGGCGCCGGCCATCATTTCTACGGGCCGAACAACGTGGTGGACATCTGGCACGTGAAGAAGATCAATCCGCAGAGCATGATCCATTTGACTGAGAAGCCGGTCGAACTCGCAGTGCGTGCGATTCAGTGTTCTTCGAAGCAGGGCGAGAACGTCCTCGACCTGTTCGCCGGTTCCGGCAGCACGCTGATCGGCTGCGAGCAAACGGGCCGGCGTGCGTTCTTGATGGAGATCGACGAGCTCTATTGTGATGTCATCGTGAAGCGATGGGAAGAATTCACCGGCAAGAAGGCCAAGCGGCAATCCCGGAAGAACGCGTGACCATTCCAGGAGCTAAAGAAAGTTCAGAATTCTCGGAGAATCAGCTTGACACGGGCCGAAAACGATGGCTTAATGTCAGTGTAAGTTGTGGCGTAGCAATGAGTTACGCCGCCGAAGAACAGGCCCTTGTTAAGGAGACGCAAGATGGTAAGGCTGATTGGCGAGAAGAATGCAGAACGGATCAAGGACGCCTTGAGCGAGGAATTGCCAAGCCGAACGCTTCGCGCGATTGCCAAGGCGGTGCAAGACGAAGCACGAGCGGCGGACGACCGGGATATGGCTGACGAGATGTCCGACTTCGCGGATTTGGTTTCCGAACTGGCCGACGAGATGGAGTGAAAGGAGACGCAAGATGAGAATGACGACTATCACGCTTGCCGGGACGCCCAAGCCAGGCGAGCAGTTGCCACGCGCCTTCGCGACGCTGCACCAGAACTATGTTGGCGGCACGGTGTATGCCGATGTCATGCTGCCGAGCGGCGCCAGGCCGGCGAGCGCTGTATTCCAGGCCGGCAACACGCCGGGCGCGGAAACGCAGCGATGGGACGCCGCCGTTCGCCTGGCCGAATACCTGGATGGCAAGGACGGCGATCCCAAGGCCTGCTTGCAGGTCGTGGAAACGCTGCTGGCGATGGGCGGGCCAGGGCCGGAGCCTGAACCAGAGCCGGCGAGTGACGACGGGGCCGACTTGGCGGAGGCCATCACGGATTCCATCTCCCCCGAGGCGGCAGCCATCCTGGCCACCAGGCTCAAGACCATCATCCGCACCGACGACGAGACCATCAACAGCCAATGCCAATGGTTCGCCGATAAGCTCGCTGGACTGGTTGGCGGATGGGAGTCGGCGACGGAGACAGCCAAGCAGTACGGGATCGAATAGCATTTGAGTATCGCGGCCCGGCGCTACAACGCTCCGCTGGCCGGGCACCGGCGGAGATGGAGACCTACGATGAAGAAGAACGAAATCAAGATCGGATCATGCTACCAGGCCAAAGTGAGCGACAAACTTACGACCGTGCACATCATCAGCGAACACCCGCAGGGCGAGGGATGGAGTGCCGTCAATACAAAGACCGGCAAGCGCATCTATATCAAATCCGCCCAACGGCTGCGAATGCAGGTCACCCCGCAAGGCAAGCCGGTGGCCAAGGGGCCGGCGGCCGTGGCGAAGTTCCTCGACCGGCACACGGGTTCGCCCAAGGGCGACAAGAAGGCCCACGCGAGCAAGGATGCCAAGGCTAAGACCAAGGCCGACACGGGCGAACGGGGGGCGAAGACGGGCAAGAAATTGGGCCTCTTGTCGGCCGCCGTCCAGGTACTTGGGAAACTGAAAAGGCCGATGTCCGCCAAGGAGATGGTTGAGCAGGTCCAGGCCGAGAAGCTCTGGGCGCCAAGCCGGGGCGGCAAGACGCCCGACCGCACGCTCTACTCGGCCATCCTCCGCGAGATACAAAACAAGGGCGACGCCAGCCGGTTCGAGAAAACTGAGCGCGGCCAGTTCGCGCTGAAGTAGAGAACATCAACTATCGCTCGCACCGAGCGCCCCGGCATTGTTCGGGGCGCTCTCGGTCGTCACGGAAACCAACGCGCCGATGGATCAGAAACCACTCAAAATCACTGCTCTGAGCGTTGCTGACCTGGCTAGAGTTCTCGCTTCGGCCTCTGGCCGGGAGATCACTGAAGAACAAGTCCAAGAAGTGGCGGAGAGAGGCAACCTGATCCGCTCTGATGGAACGATAAGTTTGCTCGAGTACGCCGCGTTCCTGCTGCGAGAGCCTGTGAATGGAACAAGTAAATCCCCGTGAACTCAGGCCTTCCGTTCTACTCCGATTGCTGAACTCCACTCGGTTCGGCGAGGTGATCAGCATGCGGCGGCTGCGCGACCATCGCAATCGGACAGGTTACACCATCGGCGATGCCAAGACGGTGGATCTCTTCCGTTACGCCACGTGGCTGACGCTCGAGTTCTTCAAGCCCAGGGGCGAGCCACAGACGTACGAGGAGCGGAAACGTCGTGAGGCCGAGCGTCACGCTACCGCGGCCCGAGCCGCCCAGGATATCGGTGAGATCCCCGGCGTCCTCAACCCCAGGAGAAAGGCGAAGGCTGAGAAGTCGTTTCGGTTCTTCTGCAACACGTACTTCCCGGACGTTTTCTACATGCAGTGGAGCGCTGACCACCTGAAGGTGATCGCAAAGATTGAGCAGGCTGTCCGCACCGGCGGCTTGTTCGCAATGGCCATGCCGCGCGGCAGCGGCAAGACGGTATTGTGCCAGGCGGCGGTCTTGTGGTCGGCGCTGATCGGTGCAACGCCGTTCGTCTGCCTGGTTGCCGCATCTGCTGATCGTGCGCACAAGCTTCTCGAGACGATCAAGATCTGGATAGAGACTAGTGAACTGCTAAATGAGGATTTCCCTGAAGTCACCTACCCCGTCCGTCGTCTCGAACGGATCACCAATCGGCAGAGAGGCCAGCGGCATAAGGGCATCCCGACACGTATCGAGTGGATCTCTGGTAAGATCGTGCTACCAACCATTGATGGCAGTAAGGCCAGCGGAGCGGTGATCTCGTCGAGTGGAATGAAGGGATCGGATATCCGCGGGCAAAACCAGGCTCGCCCTGACGGCACGGTGGTGCGACCGCA
>JABMSA010000684.1 GCA_013202185.1 Planctomycetota bacterium | reverse complement strand
GCTCCAAGAGTTTGCAGGCGCGATTTGCGGAGGCGCTTCGGCAGGCTGATGTAGCCGAAATCGTTGTCGGCGAGGGCATCCTTGAAGTTCTTCACGTTTATCCGATCCCTTATCAGGCCGGTGATGATGCCGGCCCTGTCGATTGCGTTCACGAATATCGCCCCAACTATCAGGTCGTTCTTGAGCACGATCTTGCGATACTCGTTCTTGCGGTCGTCGACGGACACGAGGATTTCGTAGTCGCCTTGCTCGATTGTGCTGAGGCCGACGGATATGAGTGATGTGCCGCCGACTTCGACTGAGTTCATTGCGAAGTGGCCGGGGAATTTCATGTCGGTTCCGGCGATGTTTCGGCCGGCGGTGTAACCCTGCTGGTAGGCGCTGGGCCAGATTGGTATCACGCGCGTCGAGCCCATCAGCGTGTCGGTGCCCTCGGCCACGTCGCCTGCTGCGTAGATGCCTTCGATGTTCGTGCGCATGTGGTCGTCGACGAGTATCCCGCGGTTGACGGCAATGCCCGAGCCGGCGACGGGTGCAACGTTTGGCACAACGCCCACTGCCACGATGAGGAGGTCGCACGGCAGGGCTTCGCCGCTTCGGAGGTTTGCGCGTGTGATCTGCCGGCCTTCGCCTTCGACCGAGACGACGGTGTCGGCCGTTCGTACTTCGATGCCTGTGTTTTCGAGTGCTTCGCGCATCATCGAGGACGCCCGTGTATCGAGCGCGGGGTTGAGCACGCGATCGGCCAGCTCGACGATGGTGGTCTTGACGTGCAACTGGTTGAGCGCTTCGGCCACCTTCAGTCCGATCAGGCCGCCGCCGAGCACCACGGCGTTGTGAACGTCGGGTATGAGTTCTTTCACCTTCCTGGCGTCGTCCCAGGTGGTGAAGGTGAAGTAATCGACGGTGGAGAGGTCGTCGATGGGCGGCACAAACGGCGCCCCGCCCGTCGCGATCAGGAGCTTGTCGAAATCGACGGTCCGGGCGTTTTCCAACTCGACGATTCGCTGTTGGGTGTCGATCCGAGCGGCGCCGGAGCCGAGCAGGGTCTTGATGCCGTGTGTGACGTAGAAGTCGTCGGATCGATAATACATTTTCTCTTCAGACACTTTGCCTGCGAGGTAATAGGTTATCAGCGGCCGGGAGTAGGCGCTGCAGGGCTCGGGCGATATGATCGTGAGTTCGCATTTGGTGTCGGAAGCGCGAACGCCAAGCGCCCCGGCTACTGCGGCGGCTGAGTTTCCAAGGATTACAGTTTTCATTTCAACCCTTTGCTTTTGAGAATGTCATTCGCCACGGTCTTCGAATGTAAGTGCTTCGTTTGGGCATCGTTCTACGCATACGGGCGTATCCTCTCCGCCGCAGAGGTCGCACTTCGAGGCGATCTTGCCGTGCTCGAGGTCGCGTCGTATGGCGCCGGCCGGGCATACCATTATGCACATCCAGCATCCCACGCACTTGTCGGCGTCGTGGGTTACGGCGCCGGTTTGATCGTCCTTGCGCATTGCGCCCGTCATGCAGGCGGCCACGCACTGGGCGTCGTCGCAATGGCGGCACTGAACGGCAAATGACACGGGCCCGCTTTCTTCAACGAAGAGGCCGGGCAGCGGGCGGTCTTCTTCTTCCTGAAAGGCCTTGATGATTTTTTTCGATCGCGAGTGCTGCACGATGCAGTGTATTTCGCAGAGCCTGCATCCGATGCACACTTCTTCCTTGGCATATATTCTTCTCATGGGCTCAGTCTCCTGCGGGCTGTATGCCGAGTATCCGGAGTTCGGTGTCGGTGAGGCCCACGCCACGCAGGTGGGCGCGGTTGCCACGCAGGCTCTCGATGGCATTGACGCCCATGGCCCCGAGGAATTCCTTGATCTCCAGCGACCATGCCCTGAGTAGGTTCGTGAGCCTTCGCGTTCCGACGTCGGGGTTGAGCCTCCTCACGAGGTAGGGGTCTTGCGTGGCGATGCCCCAGTTGCATCGGCCGGTGTAGCATTTCTGGCAGACGTGGCATCCCATTGCGATCAGGGCGGCGGTGGCCACGTACACGGCATCGGCGCCGAGCGCTATTGCCTTGACGATATCGGCGCTGCCGCGAAAGCCGCCGGCGGCGACGATTGACGCCTGGTTGCGGATGCCTTCCTCTCGCAGCCGCGAGTCGACCGCCGCCAGGGCCAGCTCGATGGGCAGGCCGATGTTGTCTCTGATGACGGTGGGGGCGGCGCCCGTGCCGCCGCGAATGCCGTCGATGGCGATGATGTCGGCACCGGCGCGCACCGAGCCGCTTGCAATGGCGGCCACGTTATGGACGGCCGATATCTTGACGCCGACGGGCTTGGTGTAGTTGGTGGCCTCCTTGAGGGCGTAGATGAGCTGGCGGAGGTCCTCGATGGAGTAGATGTCGTGGTGGGGTGCCGGCGAGATTGCGTCGCTGCCCTCGGGGATCATTCGCGTTTCGGAGATGGCCTTGTTGACCTTCTCGCCCGGTAGGTGGCCGCCGATGCCGGGCTTGGCTCCCTGCCCGATCTTGATCTCGATGGCGGCGGCCGCCTCGAGGTACTCCGGCGTTACTCCGAACCGGCCCGATGCCACCTGGACGATTGTGTTTGGGCCGTACTCGTAAAAGTCCTTGTGAAGGCCGCCTTCCCCGGTGTTGTAGAATGTGCCGGCCGCCTGCGACGCCCGCGCGAGGCTGAGGCAGGCGTTGTAGCTGATGGAGCCGTATGACATCGCCGAGAACATTATGGGTGTCTCGAGCTTGAGCTGCTTGTCTATTTGCGATTTCAGCCGTGGCGCGCCGTCGGAGAAGTCGAGGTCGAGGGAGTCGGGCTTGCGGCCGAGGTAAGTGCGCAGCTCCATCGGCTCGCGGAGGGGGTCGATCGAGGGGTTCGTCACCTGCGATGCGTTGAGCACGATGTTGTCCCAGTAGATCGGGTGCGGCTTGTCGGTGCCCATGCTCGTCAGGAGCACCCCGCCGGTTTCGGCCTGCTTGACGATGCCGGTTTGCACGGGGCCGGTCCAGTTTGCATTTTGGCGGAATTCGGTGGCTCTGCGCCGCACGCTGAGTGCTTTTGTGGGGCACAGCGTTACGCACCTCTGGCACGCGGCGCAGTCGCCACCGTCTGAGTTCATTTCATCGGATTCGTCGTCGTAACTGTGCACGGCGTTTGCGCACTGGCGGACGCAGACCTGGCACTTTATGCACTTGCTTTCGTCGCGGACGATTTCGTAGTCGTCGGTGAGATAGGATATTGTCATTGGGTCCCATCCTTGAGCGCTGCTACAACGGGCTCCCCGGCCTTGGCCGACCAGATGTGCTCGGGGTTGCGGCAAACGGCTCGTATGGCGGCTTCTTCGCTGGCCATGAAGACGAGGTCCTTGTCGCGGGCTGCAACCATTGGCCTCAGCTTGATGCGGTCGTTGAGGCCCATCATCATTCGGGCCGAGCCCAGCAGTATGCTGAACGGCCCGTTGAGTAGTGCGCCGCCGTAGACGGTTCGCAGTGCCTCGAGCACGGTGCGTTCTTCCTCGGGCTCGCGTTCGATGCTCTTCCAGAAGGGCGCGGCCAGAACTCTCGCGGCTGTCTCGGCCGGGAGCCGGTGCTTGCGCATCAGGAGGTCCACGAGGTAGGTGATCACTTCGGTGTCGGTTTGCAGGTGGCATTCGTAGCCGAAGTTCGAGAGGTATCGGCGGTTGATGCCGTAAGACGAAATCTCGCCGTTGTGGACGATCGACCAGTCGAGCAGGCCGAAGGGATGCGCGCCGCCCCACCACGCGGAAGTGTTGGTTGGGAAGCGCGCGTGCGACGTCCAGATATACGCCTTGTAGGTGTCGAGCTTGAAAAACTCCCCGATATCTTCGGGATATCCCACGCCCTTGAAGACGCCCATGTTCTTGCCGCTGGAGGCAACGAAGGCGTCGGTGATCGTTCGGTTCACTTCCATAACGGCCCTCACCACGATGTCCTCTTCGGTGAGGTCGTAGAGTTCTTCTTTCACTTCCTCCTTGACCGACACGAAGTATCTCCAGAGGGTGGGGCGGTTCTTTACGACGGGCACGGGGCGTGTCGGTATGTATTCGTCGAGGCGCATTACAAAGTAGTTTTTCAGCAACGCTTCGGCGCCATCTCGGCCGGCCTGAGAGTCGTACATGAGGTGAAGGGCGTAGTAGTCCTTGTGCTCGGGGTAGATGCCATAAGCGGCGAACCCTCCCCCGAGGCCGTTCGCGCGAAAGTGCATCGTGGCGATCGAGCTCATGATCATCTGCGAGCCAAACAGCCTGCCCTGTTCGCTCATGATGCCGCATATCGCGCATCCGGACGGTATGTAACGCTTGTCTCTCATAATCGAGTTCTCTCTTGTCGAGTGCGGTCTTCGAGGCGCAGAGCAAAAACCGTGCCAAAGCGGGCAACATTCACGTAACATCTGTGTTAACAACATGTTATGGAAAAAGGCCGCTGACCGGCATCAAGCGTGTGGCAGGTATTCTCTGCCCAACAGACAGGCACCATGCTTATTTCATGGGCGCCTGCCCTCAATTTGCTTAAGCGAAGGTTATTATGGGCACTATTCCAAGCGGGAAAAGTGGTGGGAGGGCAATTTCAGGATGTTTCTATGCCAAGCTCGACGATTTTCTTGTGCAGCGTGTTTCGGTTTATGCCTAAAATCTGTGCAGCTCGCAGTTTTACGCCCTTGGTTTCGGCGAGTGCACGCTGAACCAGGCCCCTCTCGATCATCGGCACAAGCTCCTTGTAGAGCCCGTGACGGGGCAGGTTGCTCCAGGAAAGTGAATTGACGGCCTGCTCCACGGCGTTCTCGGTATCGAGCTGGGCGGCACTGCTCGAGGGCTGAAGCTTTGGCGGCAGCACGTCGACGGTGAGCCGGTTTTCCGTTGCCATCACCACGGCCATCTCGATGCAGCTTTCGAGCTCGCGGACGTTGCCCGGCCAGTGATAGTGCATCAATATATCGAGGGCCCCCGGGGCGAGGCCGGTGATGTTCTTCTTGTTTTCGCTGCAATACTTGTCGAGGAAATGCTTGATGAGAAGAGGGATGTCTTCTCGGCGCTCGCGCAGCGGCGGAATGTAGATGGGCACCACGTTGAGGCGATAGTAGAGGTCCTCGCGGAACGCCCCGCTGCGGATGTCCTCCTCGAGGTTGCGGTTGGTTGCCGCAATGAGGCGGATATCGACCTCGATTGTTCGCGTGCCTCCGACGCGTTCGAACTGTCGCTCCTGCAGCACACGAAGGAGCTTGACCTGGAGCGATTCGCTCATGTCGCCTATCTCGTCGAGAAACAGCGTTCCGCCGTGGGCCGTTTCGAAGCGGCCCTTCTTGTCTTCGAATGCTCCGGTGAAGGCGCCCTTCACGTGCCCGAAAAGCTCGGACTCGAGCAGCGAGTTTGTTAGTGCGGCGCAGCTTACCCCCACCCAGGGCTTTGTGCGGCGGGGGCTGTTGTAGTGAACCGACCGCGCCACCAGTTCCTTGCCGGTGCCCGTTTCGCCGCGTATCAGCACGGTAGCGCGGCTGCGCGCCACCAGGCCCACGGTCTCAAACACCTTGCGCATCGTCGAGCTGGCGCCGACCATGTTGTCGAATCGATACCTTTCTCGGAGTTCTTCGCGCAGGAAGGTATTCTCCTGCACAAGCTCCGCTCGCTCGCGCTGCACCATCTCGTTCATCTTCACAGCCTGAGCGATGAACGCCCCGAGAATCATAAGCAGATTCTTGTCGCGGTTGAGGGTCTCGGCATCCGTGAAGTCCTTATCCACGCTCAGTGCCCCGATGGTGGTATTACCGTATTTCAGCGGCACGCACACAAACGAAACCGGCCCCGACTCGCCGCGTCGGGCGCCCGTGCGATTGAGGAACAGCGGGTCGGTGCGGATGTCGCTCACGAAGATCGGCATGCCGCTGTCGACCACGCGCCCCGTAATGCCTTCGCCCAAGGCGTAGCGGCCCCGGCCGATTTCCTCGTCGTCCAGGCCGTGCGCGGCCACGATCTTCATCTCGGGGCCGTTGCACAGCACCAACGTGCCGCGTTTCATCTTCAGCCGCTCGGCGAGGATGGACATCGTGGAGTCGAAGATCTCTTCGAGTTCGAGTGTGCTGCCGATCTTTCGGCTGATGGCGTTTATGATCTGAAGATCAAGCTGCTCGCGATTCATACGGTCACCTCGGAAAGCGCCCGGCCCGGCATCAGGCGTGCCGGCGAAAACTTCACGTTGTGTTTTGCCATACAACATTATAGGCCACACATGCCCAAAAAAGAAGCATGTTGCGGGCCTCGGCTCACAATATATGTGCAATGGCGGGTGCGCCACATAGCCTGCGCCGTGTATCTGCTTAGTTTATGGCGTCGGGCGTGTGCAAAACCACTTCGTGAACTTTGCACGACGTAGTTCAGGAAGCCACGTCAACAGTCCTGGTTGGCGATAGTCCGAAGGTTTGGCATCCTGTCACCAGCAAGATTACGCTAGTCCTTCGACAGCTCATCAGGAGGGTGCGCCGCCACGACTATGCCCAAAACGCCTTGGAACGGCCATTTGGGAGGCCCCCGCCCAACGCAAATG
>JABMSA010000683.1 GCA_013202185.1 Planctomycetota bacterium | reverse complement strand
GGCTCGCGGCCGGCGTTGCGGCAGGCTTCTTCGTAGAGGCCCTTGGCGTTGTCGCGCAGCTTGGCCGCCTGCTTCACGAGGGCTGCCAGGCGCCCGGGGTCGAAATCGACGTTGGTGAGCGTCGAGAACAGGGCCTTGACGGTGAATACATTGACATCGCGGTCGGTGACGCCCAACCCCCTCGCCCTGTGGGCGTACATCGACAGTCCCTTCGTTGCGTAAACGAGGAGGTCCTGCAACGCGGCGGTTTCGGGATCCTTTCCACACACGCCATGGGCGGTGCAACCGGTTCCGTGTGAGGTCTGCTCACATTGGTAGCAAAACATACTCATACTTGCGTTCCTCTCTTAGGTGTTTCCGGGGAATCGGTCATTGTTGGTCTCCTGTGTCGGGGCTCGGTTCAAGAACAACTCGCCGTCCTTTTTCTTGCCTGCGGCCGTCTTGAATGTTTTGTCGATCAGTTTCTTGAGCCTGGCTTTTTCCGCCCCCGGGAATTCGTCGGGGATGTTGACGAGCCAATCGGCGTCCCAGAGAATCCTGAACTCCGGCGTGTCGATCTCGCGGGCGCTGTGATGATTGGCGATGATCTTGCAGACATGATCCATTACGTTTTCATCAAAGCCCAGTTTTTGCATTATCGGCCGCGCAATCGGAGGGCCTTCTATTTCCTGGTAGCGTCCTGCGGCCGAATTGTGTTTTTTTCGGCCTGGTGAATGCCGATGTCGTGCAGCACGGCGGCGGCTATCACGACCTGCGGCGAGGCGTCTTCTTTCTCTAGGATCTCTTCGGCGTACTTGAGTACCAGCAGGGAGTGGGCGATCCGCCGGCGGTCGGTGCCGAACACTTTTTTCATTGCAGATATGAGGCGGTTGCGGACGGGTTCGTCTTCCGCCTTTGCGGCCGCGCTGCCGAGGCATTCTTCGGCGTGCTCACACCACTGTGCACATCCAAGGTTGATCCTTGGGTTGCGTACTTCTGCGCTGCACTCGGGGCACTGGCGGACGGGCTCGTCCTTCCAGAACTCGATGGCTGTTTCGCACGCGGGGCATGCCACTTCGAAGACGTCCTGCGGCTTCCAGAATTTCATATCCATTCCCGGGCAGCGCGGTCCCGACATTTGCCGGCTCCTTTCTGCGGCCTCACGTCTGCGGGCAGGTCTGGCCGAGTACTTCCCCGCTGATGCTTATGGTGACGTCGGTGAATGGAATGGCGGCGCCCGACGCGTCGATGGCCGCACCGGCGATACGGGTGAGGCCGTGGCAGCAGGGAACCTCCATGTGAACGACCGTGAGGCTCTTGACTGATGATTCTCGTAGGATACCGGCGAGCTTTTCCACGTAGAAGCTTGCGTCATCGAGCTTGGGGCAGCCGATGACGATGGGCTTGCCCCTGAGGAATTGCGTGTGGAAGTCGGCCAGCGCAAACGGCACGCAGTCGGCCACGAGCAGAAGGTCGGCCTCCTGGAAGTAAGGTGCAGTGGGCGGAACGAGCTTGAGCTGTACCGGCCAGTGCGAAAGCTGAGATTGCGCCGGCGCGGCCGGCTGGGCGGCGGGCGCCTGCTTGCGCTCGATTGTTCCGGCCGCGCTGCCCGGGCAGCCGCACGGAAGCTCATGTTCGTTTTCGGCCTGGTGCCGCTTCACGTGCTCTTGGGCCGCAGCCTCGTCGAACGATGGGGCTTCGCGCTCCTCGATCGTGATCGCGTCGTTGGGGCAATCGCCCAGGCACGCGCCAAGGCCGTCGCAATAGACGTCGCTTACAAGCCTCGCCTTGCCGTCGATGATCTGGATGGCTCCTTCGGCACACGACGGAACGCACAGGCCGCAGCCGTCGCACTTATCTTCGTCTATGTTCACTATTTTTCTGATCATTTTCTATCATGCTTCTGTAGAGGTCCGTCAGGCTGGACAGCTTTGTTTTCGACAGGTACTTCTTCACTTCTCGGTTGGTATCCTTCAGCAGCGTTCCAAGGATGCAGTTCGTGCCGTCGCACAACTGGTGCTCGAGCAGGCAGTTTGTTTTCCCGAGGGGGCCTTCTATGGACTCGTAAACCTCGAGCAGAAAGATCCTTTCAGGTGAGCGTGCGAGGCTGAAGCCTCCCTTGGGCCCGCGCACCGATTTGACGAGTTCGACCTTCGCGAGGCGTTGAAGCACTTTTGAAAGGTGCGCCTCAGACGCGCCCAGCGTGGTTGCGATGTCGTGCGTCGACCATAATCTGTCCGAGCTGGCCGCAAGCAGGACCATCGTATGCAGAGCAAGTGAAGCGGCTTCGGAAACTTTCAGAACAGTTGACATAGCATTGAAGCCTCCTCGGACTCATTCTGGTACTACTATACCACTTTATCGGTCGCTTATCAAGTAAAAAACCGATTTTTTTTGCATTTTCTTGTTTTCTTGCCCTTGTCGTGCCGGTCGCCGGCATGTGGCTGGCCGCAGATTCGGAGTGCCTGGGCGGGTTATTCGCCTTTGCGCGGGTGGTTGTCAGCAGTTTTCAAAGTATCGTGCAACCGGGTACCGATCGCCGCGTACGGGGCCGATAGTCATTCTTTCGCGGCCCTGCTAACCCTCGCCACCAACAGCGGCAAGCTCCTTGCTGAGGGTCGCTATGTGCTGCATCTCCTCGTTGATGATCCGGTCGACTTTCTCTCGGCCGAGATGTTTTGGGACCAATTCGCGCACACCCTGGTAGTAAACGACAGAATCCTTCTCGAGGTCCACGGCGGCGCGGAGGATGTCTTCGAACGACTCGCCGCCGTCGAGACGCTCGGCCGGATCGGCGTTGCGGTCGAACACTTGCCCATCGGCGACGGCCCTCAGATACATCCCCGCCTGGTCGTCGAGGTCGAAATCGGCGTCCGACGCCTCCTGGTCGAGTTCGGCGCGGATTGCGGCGAAAGTTTTTTCGTGCTCATCCTCCATTGCGGCCAGCGTCAGGAGCAGGTGATGCTCTTTTGGTTTTGTGATGTTCTCGGCGGCTCGGCGATAAAACCGAGCGCCGTTTCTTTCGATCTGCTCGGCTATCTCGAGTAACTCGTCGGCGTTGAAAGTGGCGTCCAACGGTGGTCTCCTATTCTTGCTGTGCGGGTGGCATAACGAACACGCGCGCCGCGAGTTGGGCGTTGAGCTGGCCGTTTAGTGCTTCCTGAAGTTTTTCGCTGAGCATGTCAATCGTCTCCCTACGAAATGCCCGAAAAAACTCGAGGCTCCGCAGGCGAAAGCCTTCGGCCGCTACCCTATTCTATGCAAAAGCGCACTACGGTTCAAAAGTATTAGTGGTAGCCCGTGAGGGAGCCTGTAAGCTCGCCCAGGTCGGAGCGCTTCATTTGCTGTCGGCCTTTTCGTTCTTGCGGATCCGCACCGTGAATTCCGGCGGCGATGTATTGGTCATAGCGCATCCACTGGCGCCTGCACGCGTAGTAGTTGATCACTGTGTGCAGCGTTTTTCGCTTTTGTGCACCCAGTCTGCGGCGGTGTTTGACAAGCATCTGTCGCAGGCCGCCGATGACGTAGCCGACCTTGCCTTCCAAAAGCATTATCAGCCGCTGGCGAACGAAGTCTTCGGCATCAAGGATCCTCGCACATTCAGCCTCATCAAAGCCGTCAACAGGCGTGCG
>JABMSA010000682.1 GCA_013202185.1 Planctomycetota bacterium | reverse complement strand
GCCTTGGTCCTGGCGCTCGCGGGCGGCATCGGCCTGGGTAACGCTGATGCGCCTGAGGGCCAGAGCGCCGACAAACCAGGCAGCGAGAAGCCTGATGAAATCAGCGCCGCATGGGCCCAGTTGCGCACGGTGTGGCGCGAAATCGACGCCTACTCGTCGATGAAAGAGAAGGGTTTTCTCAAAGAGACGGAAGAGAAAAGGGCGCGGCACACAGACGCCATGGGCACGCTCGTGGCCGCCGGGGCATTGCCGAAGCCGGTGGGCGACATCCTGCAGACGAGCTTCACGTCGAGCGTGAGCAGCGCCAGCGAGCGTCTTCCGGTCAAGTGGGAGAGCATTCGCCCATCGTGCTACGAAATGACGGCAGTAGGCGCAGCGGGCCTGCGCGCTCAGGGCCAACTCGCCAAATCGGCCATGCACCTGGCCGGGCTCGAGGCGTCCGGCAAGCTATCGCCTGCCGTCGTCGAGAAAACACGAAAGCAAATCGCCCGCGATATGCGGATGATAATGTACGCCAAGGTCAGGCCCAAGCACGTAGATGTTTCCGCCCTCCTCAAGGCACATTTTGATGGTGAGGAATTCGAAATCCCGGTCGAAGTCGAGCAGGCGGCGGACATGCTGATGCAACTGCTCACGAGCGACGAGCCGCCGGTTGTGGTGAGCCCGTCGAACACCAAGACGCTGCTCGCCGCTCACCCGAAGATCTGCGCCGCACTGCGAAAGCTCTGGCTCGAGATAGACGAGTATCCGGACCTGATAGACTACAAGAAAGTTGACGAGCTTCGCAAAGCGAAAGTAGCCGATCACGAGAAAGTGTTGGGCGAGTTCGCCGTAGCCGGGCTGATTGACGACAAACCCCTGATTATTCTCAGGAGTGCTTTCAACTCGGCAAGCAGAAGCACACAATTCAGGCGCGGCATGGTGGAGTGCTACGAAATGACGGCAGTAGGTTCCGCTGGCGTGCGCGCCGAGGGTCAGCTCGTAAAGGCTTCTGCTTCGCTCGGCGAACTCGCGGCTTCGGGAAAGCTCTCGCCGCAGGTGGCAGAAAAGGTCCGGAAACAGATAGGCCGCGACTTGCAGGTGATCGCCTCGGTCGGGAAGTGGAACGACCCGGCCGTTCAGAAGATGGGCGAAGCCTACATGGCAGGCAAGGAGATCGACGAGCCGGTCCCCGAGGAATTCGCGAAGGCGGCGGAAGTGTTGGCACAGATCATGGCGACGACGGAGTAGGCCTGCCATGCGGGCAGGCGGGCGTCAGTCCCTCTTCGGCCATTCCTCTGCTTCGCGTTCTTCCACGAAGTAGCAGAATCTGCCCCACTCGAACTGCCGGCCGGAGAGCGGGCAGCGCAGCCTCACCTTGCGCTCGGTAACGCCGAGCACTTCCCAGTCGCCGCTGCGGCGCCCGCCTTCGATGCGAATCTTCTGCCCTGTTTCGAACGGATACTGCCGGAACACGACCACCTTGTTTTCGTCCATTGTCTTGCCTGCCCGTCTTCGTGACCCCGCAGCAGGACCTAAACTACCGTGGCTGAGGGGTTGTCCTGCAGCGGGTGAGTTCGTACGATGATCGAGAAGATGTATGGGTACGACTTCTTCAGGTGGCGGCAATAATTCAGCCATTCGACTGTCAGCCGCGAGTATGCCCGCTCGATGTCACCTGCGAGGTGGGCCAGATCGGTGGGCGGGAGGTCCTTGAGCGATTCGCGCGCCTGCAGCTCTTCCATCAGGTGAAACACCGCCCACAACGTGTTGGTGAAGTGCTCATGCTCGAGGAGATTCGGGTTGCCCAGGAGCATCAGGAGGATGTGGCGCTTGCCGGCCAGCATCTCCTTGAGATCCGAAAGGTTGACTCTGGCAGCATCCACCTTGTACTGGAAGTTTCGGACAGCTTCAGCCGCAGTCTTGAATTCCTTATCCGCCCAATCGCTACTGATGGCGAGCGTCTTCTTGAGATCTTCCTTATCATCAATGCTGTGGGCCAGCTCGCCGAGCAGTTGCGTTCCGACTTCGCTGAAGAACGTGCCGATGACCATGTTTAGCTTCTTGAGCATCGAGGTCTTTTCGTGCCGCGCGAGGAGCCGTTCGAGGATCACCGCTACCAGGAACACCTCGATAGGCAGAAAAGCGATGTCGCCCACGAGGTAGATCAAGATGTGGTGCGCATCGCGGAAAATGAGGTAGTGTAAAGCATAGAGGGCAGTCGACGTGCATACGAGCGCAAGGCCAACGCATACTATCCACTTGTAATGTTTCACGGTTGTTTCTCCGGTCCACTTGGCGGAGAGAACGTCGACTCAGATCACGTCGTAGCGTTTTAGCACTTCCTCGATCTCGTCCTGCGTGGAATCGTCGTATTGCCCGCCCGCCATTGCAACGATTCCTTCGGCCGAGCCGAGCTGCTCAGACACGGCATCCAGCGAGGGGATGCCGCCGAAAAGCTGGATGAGCTTGCCGGCGTCGCGGATCTTGCGGTAGACCTCCGGCCAGTGCTCCTCGCCGGGCGCGCCGGAGCCGGGCACCCACTGAACTCCCTTCAGTTCGGGAATGGTCAGCAGCGAATCGAGGTGCGGCAGTTGGCCCGGGCCGTCGAGGTGATAGAACGCATTCCCCAGCCGCTTGCACGTGGCCTGCAACTCCGGCCTTACGAACTCATCGAACATGTCGGGGCCGATCATGTAGCAGAAGTCGCACTGAAGCATGTAGCTCGGCACAGTCGAGAAAATCCGCGCCCACGCGGTGTAGCCCGGGTTCGCCGGCTGGAGGACTTCGTTGATCTCCTCGAAGTAGCGCCACCACATCTCGTGGGCTTCCCATGTTTGCTTCTTTACGGCTTCCGGATGATCGCAGAGGTCGAACAGCAGCTTCTCGCCAGGGCGGAAACTGGACAGAATATCAAGGTTGCCGCCAAGGTCGGTCATGCTTATCATGGCTTGGCCGTCCCAGCGCTCGACGGCGGCGCGGGTTACGTCCTTCACTCGCTTCAGCCATACGTTGTCCGGATCATACTCGAAGCGCAGATCGGCGATCTCGCGTTCCTCGACCGGGCCGAACCATGTGCTTTCGGCTTCCGTTTGGACGCGCGCGCCCATGAACGCGGCGACCACGCCCGGGCCGAAGTTCGCGAAAGTCGCAGGGAAAGCATCGCCAAGAAAACGTTCCTTGGACAACTGGTAGTCGCACAAGTCGATGATGTTTTCGGCCGGCACCGACATATCGTAAAACGACATTTGCGGCACGCTCGGCAGCTTCGGCTCGGGGCGGCCGGGGTCGGCGCCTGAAAGGCAAACCTGAATCAGCGGGCGCTTCAGCTCGCCCGCCCACCACCGGCGGCTGTCTTCCCGGATCTTCTCCCAGCGGCTTTTCGGAAAATCGATCGGCATCTTCTTCTCCTTGGTCCTGTTCACGTTGAGGTGACTGTTCGACAGCAGATAAGAATAGTACCGGCGCGGACGGTGGGATTCAAGGTAAAATAGTTGGCGCCCGCCGTGGAAGGAAACACTTGATCTTCCGGCGGGCTTTTCATATCATATAGCCCGTTCGATACTTGCCGTGCTGATCGCGCGACCAGGCAGACGTTCTCGGAGGAAACACGCTGATGAGATTATCCACTATGACGGTGCTGTCCGACGAGGAAGTCCGGCGGATACACGAAGCGACGCTCGACATCCTCGAGGACTGCGGCGTGAAGATCGGCGGAACGCGGATGCTGCGCTTCCTCGAGGAAAATGGCCTCCCGGTCGACCGCGACACGGGCGTGGTCCGCTTCACTCGCTCGTGCATCGAAGACGCGCTCAGCAGCGTGCCGCATCAGTTCGAGGTCTATGATCGGGAAGGCGACTTCGCATTCGTCCTTGGCGACGGCAACACGAAGATCGCCGCAGGCCACAACGCGGTGTTTTGGGTTGATTCCGCCACCGGCGATACCCGGCCGTCCACGGTGGCCGACGTCGAGCTTTTCTCGCGCATCTGCGAGAAGCTCGACTGCATCGACATGATCGGAATCCCGGTCATGCCGCAAGACGTGCCGGCCCCGTGGAAGACCCTGCCCTACGGCGTCCGTGCGGTCATCGAAAACAGCCGCAAGCCGATTTTCTTCTCGACGGACAACGCCACAATCAACCGCGCGATCATCGACATGCTCGAGGGTGCATTCGCAGGCGATTTCACAACGCAGATTTACGGCATCTGCCAGTTGTCGCCAACGAGCCCGCTGTTTTGGGAAGAAAGCGTGCTCGATGCCATCACCGATACCGTCAGCACGGCCGTGCCGCTGGCAATACTGCCCGAGCCCAACGCGGGCGTGTCGTGCCCGTTCACGCTTGCCGGGCTGCTCACGATGAACAATGCCGAGTGCCTGAGCGGCATCGCGATGATCCAACTGCTCAGGCCGGGTGCAACGGTCATGTACGCCAACTCCTGGACAACCACCGACATGCGCAGCGGCGCGGCGCTCGTCGGATCGACCGAAACATCGATCTGCCGGATAGCCGGCGCCCAGCTTGCCCGTTTTTATGGCGTGCCTTCACACACCACGGCGCCCAATTCCGACAACCACGCACACGACGAGCAAAGCTCCTGGGAACGCACATACAGCACCTTCTGCGCGGTGGCGGCCGGCAACGACCTGATAGTCAACTGCGGAATGTTTGCCAGCGGCCTCACGTGCAGCCACGAGCAGTTGATCATGGACGACGAGATCGCCGACATGGCAAAACGAATCGTGAGGGGGATCAGGGTCGACGACGAAACGATAGCCCCCGACGTCATCAAGCAGATCGGCCCCAGGGGCACGTATCTGACCGACGAACACACGCTGCGGTGGCTGCGTTCGGACGAATACCTGGTGCCGCGTCTTTCGGTGCGCGGGCCGCGAGCCACCTGGGAAATGGCCGGAGGCAAAGACACCTACGCCCTCGCGAAAGACAAGGTGCGCGAATTCGAGCAATCGCCCGGCTGCCCGCTCGCGCCCGACCGCGCGGCGAAGCTGGCAGAGATCATTGACGCCCTGTAGAATCGGACAGTTACACGGAGGCGCCCCATTGGCTTCAAAGCACACAGTAATAATCGGCGATTCGCGGCGGATGGACGAGCTTGGCGATGAGTCGGTCCATCTCATTATCACCTCGCCCCCGTATTGGCAACTGAAGGACTACGGCAGCGGCGGCCAGATCGGCTTCGACGACAGCTACGAAGACTACATCAACGGCCTCAACCTCGTGTGGAGCGAATGCCGTCGGGTGTTGCACAAAGGCTGCCGGCTGTGCGTGAACATCGGCGATCAATTCGCGCGGTCGGTTTACTATGGCCGCTACAAGGTGATCCCGATACGCACCGAGATCATCAGGTTTTGCGAGGCGATCGGCTTCGACTACATGGGCGCCGTCATCTGGCAGAAGGTGACCACCTGCAACACCACCGGCGGCGCCACGATCATGGGTTCTTTCCCGCACCCGCGCAACGGCATTCTGAAGATCGACTACGAGTTTATCCTTCTGTTCAAGAAACTCGGCAAGGCGCCCGCCGTCGAGCGCGATATCAAGGAAGCGTCGGCGATGACGATCGACGAGTGGAACGCGTGGTTCTCGGGGCATTGGAATTTCGTGGGCGAGAAACAAAACAAGCACCTGGCAATGTTCCCCGAGGAACTGCCCCGACGCCTCGTCAGGATGTTCAGCTTCGTCGGCGAGACGATCCTCGATCCGTTCCTCGGCAGCGGCACGACGTCGCTCGCCGCGCGGAACCTCGACAGAAACTCGATAGGATACGAAATCAACGGGTCGTTCCTGCCGGTCATCAGGGAGAAGCTCGGCATCGCGAATCCGGGCATGTTTGACGACGCGGAGTTCGAGATCGTGAATCAGGAGGGGCCGACAGAGGACCTCGGCGTGAAGATCGCGCAACTGCCGTACGTCTTCAAGGACGCGGTGAGATTTGACAAGAAGGTGGACCCGAGGAAGGTGACGTTTGGGTCGAAGGTTGCCGCCCCCGACTGAAGCGGGCTGCAGAGAGCGTCGCCCGGCCGTCGATGCGGCTCCTCATTCCTCGACGAGCGGCGAGCCCTGTTGCTTGAGGTATTCGAGCACTGCTTTCATGTCTTCCCACACGGCCCGGCGGTTTTCGGGCGTGTACAAGCGGAGAAGGTACGACGGATGGAAGGTGGGCATGACCCTGATGCCTTCCCATTCGCGAAAGTTGCCGCGCTCTCTTGTTATCGCCAGTTTCTCGCCGAGCAGCCCCAGACATGCCGTTGCACCGAGCGCCACGATCACCTTGGGGCGGATTGTGCGCAGTTGCTCCTTGAGATACGCTATGCAACCGGCCATTTCCGACGGCGTGGGCACCCTGTTTCCGGGCGGGCGGCACTTGACGATGTTGGCGATATAGACGCTGTGCCGCGAAAGGTTCATTCCGTTTTGGATGATCTTGGTGAGCTGCACGCCGGCCCGGCCCACAAACGGCCTGCCGGATCGGTCCTCGTCGGCGCCGGGGCCTTCGCCCACGAACACGAGGTCGGTTGCCGGATCGCCTTCGCCGAAGACGGCATTTGTGCGCGTCTTGCACAGTTCGCAGTTCTTGCACGTGGTTACTTCTTTGCGAAGTTCTTCGAAGATGTCGTTCGGCGGAATCGCGGGCGGCGGCGGAATCTCCGGCGAGAGGCGCGGCCCTTTCTTTCCATAACTTTGTGACAAGGCGGGCGGCTCCTGATAATTGCCTTGGGCCTGCCGGGCGACGGCCGGGCGTTGGTATTCGGCGACGGGCGGCTGAGCCACGACGGACGGCTCCGGGCGCCGCGCGGCAGGGGGCGGCGATTTGGGCCGCGGCGCCGACCGCGCAACAAATTCGATGCCGAATCCCCGGTCCAACTCAAGGTGTTTTCTGAAATGACTTAGAAGATCGTGCAGTTCATTGTTTTCCATAGCGATGCACCTCGTTTGGCGCATATGTTAACACATCCGGTGCGCAAAATCAAGCGCCAGACAAAACGGCCACTGGTAGGCGAAAAGCAGAACACAGCCCGAGCCCGGGCGAACACATCTCGGGCGCCTCGAAAGATCATGGGGCCGAAAAAATGACCTTTCTGTGCCATAATGACATTTTATTACATCCCCAGCGGCTTCCACGGCGATTTCTTGTCGCTTGATGGTTGACATCCGTCGCAGAATACGGTATAATATAGAGCGTGGCGAGACATATTTGGAGTATGACCGTGGCGTCGGCAAGATCTCAAAAGGCCGTGATGACGAGAATGTACGACCGGCTCGGCAAAGCCTATGGCAAGCGCCGTCGGGTCGGTACGGGCACCATGCTCGAGCAGCTTGTGCTCACTATTCTCGCGTGTGACAACAAGGAGCCCCAGGCGCTCAAGGCGCTGTCGATCCTGCAACGGGAATATGTGGATTGGAACGAGGTGCGCATTTCTCCTGAGGAGGCCCTGTGCGAGGACCTCAGCAAGGCGGATGTCAACTCCGGCGCCCCAACGATGCTCAAGAACACCCTCGAGGGCCTTCTTCTGGAGGTCTCTTCGCTCAAGCCGGAAGTTCTCGATCAATGTTCGTCGCAGGAGATCAGCTCTCTCCTGAAAAGAATAGACCTGCCAAAGTCGCTGTCGGCCAGCTTGCTGTTGGCGCGTTCGCCGCTTCCTTCGGACTCCTCGGTTCCGCTGGACTCGGGAATTGCCCGTGTGATGGTGCGGGCCGGCCTCTCGAAGACCGCTCGTGCGAAAAACGATATCAAGCGCCGGATCAGGTCGATCATTCCGGAAGACGAGATACACAATTTTCACAGAGTGGTGGGCAGGTTGTCGCGGGAGCACTGCCTCAACGACCCCGAGTGTGCAAGATGCCCGATAAAGGCCGACTGCAAGCACCACAGGGCTCACCCTGTGGAGAACAGTGCGCCGGCCCCGTCCAGGAAGCCCCCGGCCCGCGTTCGTCAGGCGGCGGTGCCGCGGCGCTCTCGCCATCCTTCCCCCAAGCGGTAGCAGGCGCATACCGGCTGCCGACCGGCGGCGAATTGTGCAAGGCACTCCCTTCGTGCATGCCGGCGGGCCATCCGCCCGGCTGCGCGAAAATCCGATACAGGCTCAGACGTCACGGAGAAACGTATGCTCAAGATGGGATTGCCCAAGGGCAGCCTTCAGGAGCCCACATTTGATCTTATGCGCCGCGCCGGCTTTGCCGTGCACGTGAGCAGCCGCTCGTATTTCCCGACAATCGACGACGAGGAAATGGAAGCCATAATGTTCAGGGCCCAGGAGGTGTCGCGATACGTGGAAGACGGCGTCATAGATCTCGGCCTGACGGGCAAGGATTGGATCGAGGAGAACGGCTCGGACGTGGTGGAGGTGGCCGAGTTGACATACTCCAAGCAGACCCTCCGCCCGGCGAGATGGGTGCTTGCCGTGCCGGAGAGTTCCGACATCCAGAACGCGGCCGACCTGAACGGCAAGCTCATTGCCACCGAGCTGGTAAACGTTACAAACCGCTACCTCGAGCAGCACGGCGTAAACGCAAAGGTGGAATATTCCTACGGCGCCACCGAGGCTAAAGTAGGAATAGTGGATGCCATCGTAGAACTCACCGAAACCGGCTCGAGCCTCAGGAGCAACCGGCTTCGGATAGTGGACACCCTGATGACGACCACCACGCGCCTGATAGCCAACAGGCAGTCGTGGCAGGATCCGTGGAAGCGCACCAAGATGGAAAACATTTCCACGCTGCTGCAAGGTGCCATGCGCGGGCTCGCCAAGGTGGGCCTCAAGATGAACGTGCCCGAAGAAGCAATGCAGGCAATACTCGCGATGCTGCCTGCACTCAAGACGCCAACCGTGTCACCCCTCACCGAGAAGGGATGGTACGCCGTGGAAACGGTCCTTGACGAATCGACGTCGCGGACGATTATCCCCGAGCTGAAACGCGCCGGCGCGCAGGGGATCATCGAGTTTCCGCTCAACAAGGTCATTCCATGAAACGGATGCCTTTCGGCCGGCACAGGCGCCAGTGGAGCAAAGGATAAAACTAAATGGGCGAGAACCTGAAAAAGCTGCGGCCGATGTGCATGACGTATATTGCGCGGACGCTCGCCGTGTGCGCGGTGCTGGTGGCTGTGCCGTTGCTGGTCGCGGCGGAGGAAGAGAACATCCGCCCGCCCGCCGAAACCACACAACCCCCGGGCCAACCCGCCGAAGCCCTCCCCGCGCAGCCGCCGCCCCCGAAGGAAGCTCCGCACACCGTCTACGCTCATTACTGCACCGCGATGAGCCTCATGCGGGAAGGAGACGCCGACGCGGCTCTCGATGGATTTCTGAGGGTTGTGAAGCTCGACCCCGCCGCGCGGCAGGCGTGGTTTCATCTGGGCACAATCTACAGGTCGAGGGGGGATCTCGACAAGGCGGCCGAAAGCTTCGCCAGGGCGCTGGAGCTGAGGCCCGACGATTTCCGTTGCCGGTACGAACTCGGCCGTATTCTGATGCGTGCCGACAAGGTGGAAGAAGCCCTGAAACACTGGTGGCTCGCCGCCGAGGACGCCGAGCCCAAGACCGCCGCGTTCATCTACCTGCGCATTGCGAGGTACTACCGCGGCAAGGATGATACTGACAACGCGATGAAGGCCCTGGAGCGCGCCATTGAGACAGAAGAAGCCCCGATCCAGACGGCCAGGCTGCTCGTCAGGATGCAATTGCAGCGGAAGAAATGGCTCGATGCGGCAAAGACCTACAAGTACATGCTCGGCCTGCGGCCACAGGCGCCCGCCCTGCACGTGAAGGCCGCCGAATGCTACGAGAAGGCGGGCCAATGGCCAAAGGCCGTCGATGAATACGATGCGTACCTCGCCGCCGCAAAGCTCACTTTCGAAGACTATCCCGTGCTCGAGCAGGCTATTGCCGCCGCAAGAAACGCCGACCTCGCGCAAAAGGCCGACGAATACGTCCGGCGGTCGGTCCAGGCCCTCGCCGCCGCCCTGGAGGAAGGCGCAACGAATCCGACCGTGTACGCCCGATTCGCCATGCTCCTCGGCAGAGAAGGGCACCTCCAAAAAGCCGTCGAAACGCTCACAAGAGCGCTCGAAAACGCTGCCGACCCGACCGCCGTCGAGATTCACAAGGCCCTGGCCGATGCGTATCTGCAAGAAGCGCTGCCCCGCAAAGTCGAGGCCGAAATCATCGCCGCACTCAAGCTCGATCCCCAAAACGCCGCCCTCCACGCCAAGCTGGGCTCGTTTTTTGTCGATATGCTGCGCTTCGAAGAGGCCGCCCAAGCCCTCAGAAAGGCCGTGCAACTCGCCGACGACCGCAACCGCATAGCACACCGCGCCACGCTGGCCGAAATCTACGCCGAAATCGAGGAATATGCAAGGGCCGAAGAACAGCTCGATATCATCATCAAGGAAAAGCCCGACTCGGCAGCGGCATGGTCGGGCCTCGGGCAGATCAGGAAACGCGCCGGGAACCTCGAAAAGGCCGTGGACGCGCTCCGGAAAGCCATCGAGCTGGGCGCGCCCGACCCGATGATCGACGCCAGGTGGCGGCTCTACCTCGCCGACGCACACGCCGGCCTCGAGCAGGCCGACCAGGAAAAGCAGCAGTACGACGAAATCGACAAGCTCGCCGCCGAAAGCCCTGCGGCCGCCCTCCCCGTCGCTTTTGTGCTTTACAACAACAAGCACTACGGACGAGCGATGGCCATCGTAAAGGCCGCACAGAAAACGGCCGGCGGGGCAGCACCCTCACCAGCGCGGTCGCTGCTCACAATGCTCTATCGCAGGCTCGGCAAACCCGACCTCGCCGAAAAAGGGCTAAAGAAGATGATCGAGGACAATCCCGACGACGCCTCCCTGCACAGAGAAATGGCAAGATTCCTCGAAGAACACCAACGATACGACGAAGCCCTCAAGGCAATCGATGCGGCTGTCGAGTCGGCCGAAGGCGAAAACGAAGTCCTCGCACAACTCGCCCGAGCAGACGTGCTCGACAGCATGGGACGCACCGACGAAGCCGAAAAAGTATACAGAGAAGTACTGAGAGATCACGGCGACTTGCCCGTAGTCAACAACAACGTAAGCTATTTCTATGCCGTGAAAGGCCGCGAACTCGAAACAGCCCTCGCGCTCGTCAGGAAGGCCCTCCGCGATGAGCCGCAAAGCGCCGCCTACCTCGACACCCTGGGCTGGGTGCTCTACAAGATGGGCAGGCCCGACGGCGCACTACTCAAGATACACCAGGCCTACCAAAGGCAAAAGGACACCGTCCTTGCCGAGCACCTCGGCGACGTGCTCCTCGAGCTCGGCCGAAAGAAGCAGGCACTGAAATACTACAAGAAAGCCGTTGAGCTGGATCCGGAAGCGCAAGGGCCCGCGAAAAAGATCGAAGAACTTACAAGAGCAATTCAATCAACACACGCCGAGTGAACCTGTTGAAGGAGATACACCCATGGCTGGACACTCCCATTCGGCCAACATCAAGCATCGAAAAGACAGAGTCGACGCCAAGCGAGGCAAGGTCTTTTCCAGGCTGGGCAAAGCCCTCGCCGTGGCCGCTCGACACGGCGGCGGCGACGTCGACGGCAACCCCGCCCTCCGCCTGGCCGTCGAAAAAGCCAAGGCCGCAAACATGCCCAGAGACACCATAGAGCGCGCAATCCTCAAGGGAACCGGCGGGGGCGACGGCGCGGCACTCGACGAAATCACCTACGAAGGATACGGCCCATCCGGCGTCGCCATACTCCTCGACATCCTCACAGACAACAAGAACCGCACCGCCTCCGAAGTCCGGAAGCTCTTCGACCGCAGCGGCGGCAACCTTGCCGGCTCGGGCTCGGTGGCCTGGATATTCCAGCCCAAGGGCATCATACTCATAAAGCAAGACGCCATAGACGAAGACTCGCTGATGGAGCTTGCACTTGAGGCCGGCGCCGACGACGTCCAAAACGTAGACGGCATGTACGAAGTGACCTGCCCCCCCACCGACTTCACCCAGCTCTCCGACGCCATCAAGGCCAGGAACATCGAGACGGAGCTTGCCGAAGTCACCAAGCTCCCGCAAAACACCGTCAAGCTCGATGACTCATCCGCGCGGAAAGTGTTGCGGCTAACCGAAGCCCTCGACGACCACGACGACGTCCAGAACGTCTACGCCAACTACGAACTCTCCGAGAAAATGCTCGCCGAGCTGGGCGAATAGGCCGCCGGATCGTAAGCCCGTCCGCCGGGATTTTGCGGGCGCAGATAGAAACGCTACGGTGTTTATGATAGCGGAAGGGCGACCGGCCCGCCGCCCAAGCAAGCAAAACAAAAGTGCAAGAGATCGAAATAGCTGGCGAATCCGGATTATCGATCGCTTGCATTTTTGTTTGTACCTCGTCCTCGCCCTCGATCTGTCTCTTTCCGCCTGCCGCAGCAACAGAAAATGACGGACATGTAGTGAAGGCTTTTTCGATCGTTTTGGGAATATATAAGGACTTACGACTTCTGATATGCCCTAACTGCGGAAGTTGGTCTATACCACGCCGTTGGGGCTCCGTTTTTTCTTTGCTTACCCTGGGCGTCGCCCCGGGGTTTTATAATACGCCTCGTTGGGGCTGCGAACCGGGAGCCTTCACCCCAAATGTATGGATTGCCCTGGGTGGCCATCCATAGCTCATGATTCGTGATTTCTGTAAACGCTCAGCACTTCGGCCGCCATTCGCTGAGCGGTGTAGCGCTCGAGCACGGCCCGCCGACCGGCCTGCCCCAGCCTCTGGCGGCGCTCGGGATCACGCAGCAGCACGGCGAATGCGTCGGCGAGTGCCCCCGGGTCGCCGGGCGGCACGAGCACGCCACCGGTATCCTGCACAAGCTCGGGAAACGAGCCGTGCTCCGGCTGCACGATCGGCACACCTGCCGCGAGTGCCTCGAGCAGGTAGATGCCCTTTGCCTCCGGATAGCGCGTCGGCACGCTGAGCACGTCGACCGACGACAGAAAATCGATCTTGCCCTGGCGGTCGACCTCGCCGATGTACTCGAATGCATCCGCCATGCCCCGGCCATCGAGCCGCGTGCGCAGATTGTCGAACCATTCCTTGTCGGCCGGACCGAGGTACCCGGCCGCGCACAGCCTTGCACTGCCCATTCCTTCGTGCTTGCGCAGGATCTCTACGGCCTCACAGAGGATGTCGAGCCCCTTCTCAGGGCAAATACGCGCGAGGTAGCCGATCGTCGGAGTGTCGGCTGACCGGCTCGGCTGGGCGGCGGCAAAATCATCAGCTCTGATGCCCGACCACACAACCCTCACGGCCGGCCGCGGTATGGAAAACATCGAGGCGGCGCGATCGGCGTAATAGGCGCTGCTCGCGATGAACGCGTCCACATCGCCCGCATTCTTATGGATGATCTCGATAACCTGTTGGCGGTACTCAGCCGGGAGGGAGTCGACAAAAACATCTTCACCGGTCAAAGAGCAGATGATCGGCACGCCGAGCGTTCGGCGAATAGGGCCGGCCAGACCTGTGAGGAGGGTGTTTGGCAGGTGGACGACATCGGGTTTGAGGTCGGCGAGGAACTCGACGAGACGCTCGATCTCTGTGGCGTGGTCGCCGTGATCGCCATGCAGCACGGAAACCGCCAGCGAACCCAAGCCGGCGGCGGACGTCATCCCGCCGAGGCGCCCGGCCAGGCCCAGCACCGCGGGGCTGTCGAGCAGCCGCGCAACGAAACGCGGCACGTAGCGGAAGGCGGGGTACTTGTGTCGGAGGTAGGCGTTTGCCCCGCCGAGGAAAACAGGGCAGCTCGCCAGGCCGGGCTCATCGGTTCGCAGGGGTGTGTATAGGGGCAGGAGGTCGACCTCTTGGCCGGCCTCAGCGAGTGCAGTGGCCAGCGTGTGGTCTCTGAGGCAACTGCCGCAGTACATCGCCCCGGCCCCTGCTGCGAGCAACGCGATCTTCATTCGAACTCCCGCTGGCGTACCTTCTTGCGGAGCACGCCGACACGGGGCATTGTACGCCCGCGCCGGGTACAATGTCAAGGAAGATTCATTCGCAGAGGAGCGCCGGCCGGGTAAGCCAAGAAAAAACGCCCTCATAAGAGGGCGCTCAATTCCCAAGAGACATAGTGCTGGTCGTCTCGATCAGTGTCTTTTTCGGCGAACCGCCAAGCCGGCCAAGCCGATGGCCAGAAGCCCGATCGTGAGCGGCTCGGGAATCGGGTGCAGCGTCACGAGGCCGTGTCCCGAGAAATCCTCGGCGAGGCTGGCAATTGTGATCGGATCGACCTCGAAAATGAGGTCGTAAATGCCTCCGGCGCTCCCAGCCCAGTCGCTGAGCACGCCGGTTGTAGATACGCTGACAATATGGCCTGTGGCGGTCATCTCGCCTGTGCCATCGCCCGCTTCCATAAGGAGAAGAGAGTCGACGGTGCCGCTGAACAACACTGCGCCGCCGCCGGAACCCGCCGTCAGCATGACGGAGCCACCCAAGAATGAACCTAACACGATACCGTTGTCGGAGAGGTCCGTGT
>JABMSA010000681.1 GCA_013202185.1 Planctomycetota bacterium | reverse complement strand
CTCAAGAAGAATCGCATCGATCAGCGAATCAATGACCATCGCGATCAGCAGCAAGGCGAAAGCCATGAAAGCTGAAGGAATAGACGTTGTCGACTTCGGCGTTGGCGAGCCCGATTTCGACACGCCCCTGCACATCAAGCAGGCGGCCATCGAAGCAATAAACCAGGGCTACACCAAGTACACGCCCACGCCCGGCAGCCCCGAGCTGCGCGAAGCCGTAGTGCGCAAGCTCGAGCGCGCCAACAGGCTCAGCTACGATGTGTCGCAGGTGATCCTCTCGTGCGGCGCCAAGCATTCCCTTTTCAATATCATCCTCTCAATGTGCGAGGAAGGCGACGAGGTGATCGTGCCCACGCCATACTGGGTGAGCTATCCCGAAATGGTCAAGGCCGCCGGCGCGGAATGCACTTTCCTGCCGACCGACGAGCCCACCGCCTTCAAGATATCGCCCGAGCAGCTCGCCAACGCCATCACGCCCAAGAGCAAGCTGCTGATACTCAACAGCCCCGCCAACCCCACCGGCAGCGTCTACACGCAAAGCGAACTCCAAGCCCTCTCGAAGGTCATTCTCGATACCAACAATCTCTGTGTGTTGTCCGACGAAATCTACGAAACGCTCCTTTACGACGGCGCCGTTTACGCCGGCATCGCAACGGTCCCGGGCATGTACGAGCGGACCGTTGTCGTCAACGGCTTCTCGAAGTCGTACGCGATGACCGGCTGGCGGCTGGGCTACGCGGCCGGCCCCAAGGAGGTCATCAAGACGGCGATCAAGCTCCAGAGCCACTCGACGACCGGGCCGTGCTCGATCTCGCAAAAAGCCGGGCTGGCGGCCCTCGAGGGCGACCAGGCATGCGTGGCCGAGATGAGGGAGGAGTTCGACAGGCGCCGCCGCCGAATCGTGGCCGGCCTCAACGCCATACCCGGTATCACTTGCGTGGACCCGAGAGGAGCGTTTTACGCCCTGCCCAACGTGTCGGCTCACTTCAACAAGGAAATCAAAGGCCGGAAGATTCGCGGCTCGATGGACTTCGCACAGCTCTGCCTCGAGGAAGCCAAGATAGCCATAGTGCCCGGCTGCGCTTTCGGCGACGACCGGTTCGTGCGCTTCTCATACGCCACCAGCGTAGAGAACATAAACGAGGGGCTCGAGAGGCTCGGCAGCCTCCTGCAAGGAAGCTGACACCCCCGCCGTCCGCAGACCAGGACAGGTCCGGGCCCGAGACGAGGCCGCGCCGGGCACCAAGGCGCAAGGGCTATCCGCTCCTTGGGTTTTCTTCGGTTGGCGTCGGCGCCGCTCACTGCACGGGCCCACAACCGAGGGGAGGGCGACCGTGCAGGACATCCAACAGCAGCCGCCCGTGAGGCGCCCAAGGCGATGGCTCGCAGCCTGCCGCGTGGCCGTGCTGGGGGGCGTTGTCGTCTGCAGCCTCGTCCTTCGTGTTCGGGCGAAGTCCGTTGCGCGCAACGTTCATCTCGCCGCCCGCGAAGGTCGCGTATCCGACCTGCAGCTCGCCCTCCGCTACAAGCCCAAGCTCATCACGGAGAGGGACAGCGACGGCAACACACTGCTCCACGTTGCCGCCGCCCACGGCCGCACGTCTGCCGTGCGAATGCTCCTGCGAAACGCCGCCTGCGTCAACAGCATCAACAACACCAGCCGGACTCCGCTGCATGAAGCGACATCGTTACAAGGCCCACAGGCCGGGACCGTGGTGGAATTGCTCCTGGCGGCGGGCGCGGCGTCGAACGTTCGAGACTTCGACGGCGCCACTCCTCTGCATTCCGCAGCGCGCAACCAATCCGCGCAAGTCGTCGCGATGCTGCTCGACCACGATGCAGATCCCGACGCGGTTAACAGCCAGAGAGACAGGCCGCTGCACTTGGCAACGAAATGGGGGCACAACGACATCGTCAGGCTGCTGCTGAAGCACGGCTGCGATCCGGACGCCACCGGCCATGGCGCCCTCACGCCGCTCGTCAAAGCCGCTGATCGCGGCGACACTGCGATCGCCAGGCTTCTCATCGAGTACGGGGCCAACACTCGGCCGCAAGACGGTCGAGGCGCAACACCACTCCACAGGGCCGCGGAGCGCGGCCACAAACGCTTCGTCGAGCTGATGCTGAATCGCGGGGCAGAACCCAACTGCGAAGACAAGTGGCGACGCACGCCCATGCAGCTTGCCCTCAGGAACAGGCATCGCCATGTCGCGGGGGTGTTGTCGGCACGAGGAGGGAAACTCAACATCTTTGATGCGGCGGCCATCGGCGACATGGACCGTGCAAAGCAACTCCTCGACACCACCCCCGGGCTTGCCAACGCCGTCGACGGCGAATGCCGCGGCCCGCTTTACGTTGGCGCCGAGAACGGCCACACGGGCATTGTGAAGCTGCTCCTGGCAAGAGGAGCAAAGCCGAACGGCTCACCCGACAACCACGGGTGGAAGGCCATTCACGTTGCATCGCACAACGGCCGCCTCGACATCGTCAGAATCCTGCTCGAGGGCGGCGCCGATATCGATGCCACCTGCGGGCCCGGACAAGACACTCCGCTCAACTGGGCCGTGATGCAAGGCAACCTGGAGACGGCAAAGTTCCTGATCGGCGAGGGAGCCAACGTCAATGCCCCTCGCTGGGAGGAAAAGACCCCCTTGCACGACGCGGCAATCAGTGGCAACATCGCGCTCATGGAGGTACTGCTCGCCGCCGGAGCGGACCCGGGCCTGAAGGACGCAACCGGCAACACTCCCCTGAGATGGGCCGTCATAAAGGACCAGAAGGGGGCAGTTGAGTGCCTGGAGCGCCACGCCGCGCGGCCCGTCCCTCCGGAGCAGATGCAGCAAAAACACAGCCAACCGCCCGAGTGAGGGCGTCTGGTGTTTTCTATAGTCTTCTGGAAATGCTTCATAATCTAGATAGATTTTTCGCAGCGCATCTGCCGTTGCGATCGCGCAAGAGCCAATGTATTACATGCCATTTATCGGAGATCGGTACACTCGGCTAGCGTAAGTATTTGCCATTACATGACTTGCAGGCCTTAAAAGTGCCAGGCACCGAAAAACCCCAGGCACCGAAAAACCGGGGTTGGTTTTTGAAGCAGCTGACAAGGGAGAACTGGCGGAGGCGTCGAAACAACAACCAAGCCCCGGAGGGGCGTACCCTGGCCGAAGTGCAGGATCAGAGCCAGAGCACCATCGTGACCTGCTACTACGACGGCCTCATCCGCCCCGTGAAAAAAAAAGAAAAGGTCGAAAATTGTCTTGACAATGGCATTTTCCGTGATATAATGGGGTTGAAGACCCGAAACACGAGACGCGCATGTATACGACTTGCTGGCCAATTCTGTACTCCTCACCCCACATCAAGAGGCAGGTCGCTGTCTGGGGTCAGGAATTTTCACGTTTGACACCCCGTCCCGGCACGAGAGGTGCGGGGGGGGACCATAATGCACAGGACAACAACGAAGGAGAAATGGCATGAACAAGCTTTTTGTACTGATTTTTGCGGTGGCACTCGTGGCTATGGATGGATGTAGCAAAAAGCAGGAAGGTGCTGGGGAAACTGGAGGAGTGAAAAAGACAGGTTCCAAAGAAAAAGTAGAGACTGCTCCTGAAGCTGAAGCCAAACTCGAACCGAAACTCCTAGCTGGGGAACTCGGCTCGTCCTCACGCTGGTGTTCTGGGTGGCTTGATCTTGCTACAACCACTGACTTCGCGAAAAGCGATTTACTTCGGCTCAGAATCGGGGGAACGGCCACCAAGATCCTGGTACGCTTACTTCCGAAAGGAATATCGGCTGATCGGCCACATGGGATCATCGGGGGCGCGATCACCGTCGCAGATAACCGAATCGTGGAAGTTGTTTTCGACACGGACCGAAAGGGAATTGTCCAGATTTCCATTCATGGTGGGCCGAATCCCTGGGGCAGATACCCGCTCGGCGCCAGCAACGGCTGCCTAGTAACTATCGAGTCCGCAGAACTTATTCCACATAAGAAGTGAAGAGCAAGGTGTGAGGACGCTATTCTGATGACAATAGAAACATCACTCGCGATCACCAGCCTTGTGATCGCCGTAGGTGGCTTTTTCTTCCTTAGGAATCGCCGTAAGAAAGTTGCGCTAGCGATTTGGATTGCTGCCCTTATTGTTACGAACGCGGGCGCGTTGTATCGACATCATCAACACAATCAGTTGATCAGTCGAGTGCAGAATGACATCATCTCTGAGCTATCTTACAAGAGATGGACATTCGACCAGCTCTACGAAGGACTCCACTACGTGCCTTTTCAGATCGTGAATGAAGCGCTGTTTTCTGCCGTCCGGAAGGGATTGATTGGCTGCCGTATGATCGAATTTCGTGATCCTACGGATAACTCCATACAACAAGTTAGGGTCTACTATGTGGATTCATCGCCATAGCTGCGGTAGCTGGCAGTTTTCACAAAGTTTTCGGTGCCTGGCACTTTTAGGATTTGCAAGTCATGTGTTGGCAAGTAGTTAGGCCAGGCCAGTGTACGGGTATCCGATAAATGGCATACCATACGGAGTGGCTATCGCCCAATCACAATAGCAATGTGTGAGGCCGAGCATGCTCCTGTGTTTGGCGTGCTTCCGTGCGGCACACGTCCGACCTGAAAGGACTACCACCGGACCCCGGCTGGCACGCCGGACGGGCCGTCCCTCCGCAGGGAACACGACAACAAACCCGCCAACCGCCCGAGTGAGGGCTTTTTTGCAGTTTTTTCTGAGAATTTCAAGAAAAAATCGTATTTCTGCTTGCAATCCGCACGAAAATAGTACATAATACAGAAGACTATAGCCCACAGTGGGCTATTGACGAGGTCTTGCCGGGGATGGAATACCGGCAAACGGACCAAGGCCGGCGCACGGTGCCAACCATGGCGGGGAAGGTCGCCGGGCGCGGGTCTAGCCGCGAACTTCGATTCACCTGCCTTCAAGGGAGCCGGGACCGCTGGTCACCGGGCTGCGAAGCACCCACCAATGCTACCCCCATAGAACGCCGCTTAACCAGGCGTTTTCCTATCTCATCAGATAGATAGTGCTGATTTCTTCGCGCGTGCTCGCGCGCCTTTCACAGGCCGAGCGCGCGACGGTGACGGCATCTTAAAGGTGATGTTTTTCCCGCATGAGCAATTTCAGAAAGTTCCTCGAATTTGTCCGGCCTTTCAAAAGAAGGCTGCTAATATGCGTGGCCATGACGGTCGGGCTCACGGCGCTGGCCCTGACCCCGCCGTTCCTTGTGAAGACACTGGTCGACGACATAATGACCGCCGGTGGGTGGGGCTACCTTCCGCTGGTAGCAGGCCTGTTCATCACCGTTCATCTGTTGCGCGCCGTGATAACCGGCTTCAACAGATACGCCGTTCAACTCATCGGCATGAAGCTCATATTCGATGTCCGCAAGAGCCTATATGAACACCTGCAATCGCTGTCGATGCGCTTCTACGGCGATATGTCGACGGGTGCGGTGATACAGCGCGTGATGGACGACGTAAACACCGTCAGGTCGGCAGTTACACACCACACGATCTCGCTTGCGACCGCCGCCGCCGCCTGCGTGTTTGCCCTGTCGATGTGCTTCTTCATCAACTGGCGGATGGCCCTTCTGGTCACGCTCATCCTGCCGCTGTTCGTTGTCAACTACAAGTTTTTCGTCAGGCGCATACGCAATGCAAACATCGCCTACCGCGAGAAGATGGACGGCGTGTGCGGCGTTCTCCAGGAAAGGCTCTCGTCACCGGCAATGGTCAAGAGCTTCTCGCGCGAAAAGGACGAGACCCGACGGTTCGTGGCCGACACCCTCGAGACCTACGACATCGCGCAGGGCAGCGCGCTGTTCTCGGCTTCCTTCTCGTCGGGATCGGGCCTGCTGAGCGGCCTCACCGGCAGCATAGTTTATTGCCTGGGGTGCTACATGGTGATACAGGGGAAGATGACGTACGGATCCGTCATGATGTTCTCCTACTACACCTGGTCCCTCTTTAACCCGGTCGTGCGATTCTCCGAGATGTTCAACACAATCGAGCAGATGAAAGTATCGCTCGACAGAATCTTCGAGCTGCTGGACGTGCAGTCGGAGATCACCGACGCCCCGGACGCGGTGGAACTGGAGCACGTCGAAGGGCGCGTCAGCTTCGAGGACGTCTCTTTCTCTTATGTGCCGGAAGAGGCGGTGCTGGAGAACATCAACCTTGATATCGAGCCTGGCAAGCTGGTGGCGCTCGTGGGCCATACCGGCTCCGGCAAGACAACCATAGCAACCCTGCTGTTCAGATTCTACGACGTGACATCCGGCAGGATACTGATCGACGGCACCGATATTCGCAACATAACGCGAGACAGCCTCAGGCGGAACCTCGGGATCGTTATGCAAGACACGATCCTGTTCAACGTGTCGGTTGCCGAGAACATTCGCTATGGCAGCCCCAACGCAACCGACGAGGAAGTGATCGAGGCTGCAACGGTCGCCGAGATCCACTCGTATATCCAGTCGCTGCCCGACGGTTACGGCACCATCGTCGGCCCGGGTGGCGTAAAGCTTTCGGCCGGCCAGAGCCAGCGGCTTGCAATTGCGCGGGCCGTGCTGACCGATCCGGCAATACTGGTGCTCGACGAGGCCACCTCCTCGCTCGATACCGAATCTGAGCAACTGATACAGCAGGCCCTCAAAGAGGTCATGGCCGGCCGCACGTGCTTCGTTATCGCTCACAGGCTGTCGACCATCGCCCACGCCGACCGGATCATCGTGCTCGACAAGGGCCGAATCGTGGAAGCCGGCCGGCACATCGACCTGCTCAGGAACAAGGGCGGGCACTACCGCGCCCTGTGCAAGGAGCAGTTCGCCGGGCGGATCGTCGAAGGCGGCGCAGCCGCCGACTCTCACGAATCGCAGGAAGAGGAGGCCGTGCGTGCGCGCGTTCGCCAGACTGGTTAGCACATACGTGAGGCCCTACTGGCAGTGGATGCTGCTTGCGATCGTGATGACGTCGCTGGCGGGGATGTCCAGCTTCCTCTTTGTTTACATGGGCAAGGTCGTCGTTGACGACATCCTGCAGATCAAGGCCAAGACGGCCTCTTCGGCGGAAGCACCCACCAAAGACCACGGCTCGACGGCTGAACAGGCATCCGTGAGCACCATGGAGGGTGACGCCCCCGCCGATCCGGCCGCACCCGGCTCCCGCAAGACACCGCAGCAGAAGGCGAGGCTGATGCTGCTCATGTTCTTTGGCTACGTTACCGTCTGGCTGCTCATCACCCTCTTTCGGTGGGTCAGCAGATACAAGATCGCCATCGTCGGGCAGAAGGTGGTATTCCTGCTGAGATCAGACCTCCACGCCAAGCTGCAGAGCCTCCAGATGACCTACTTCGACCAGGTCCAGACCGGCAAGCTCATGGCCAGGATCGTCGACGACGTCAGCGTGATCCGCACACAAGCCACCGGCACTGTCATCCAGGCCGCAACAAGCATAAGCATGATAATCGTGGGCTGTGTTCTACTGTTCTCGGCCAATTGGCGGCTGGCTGCGGTGGCCACGGCCTGCCTTCCGGCCTACGGATTGAGCTATCAGATCTTTGCCAGGCGCATCCGCGAGTTCACGAGAGAGGCGCGCAGGCTCAACGCCTCGATCTACGGCCTGCTGCAGCAGAAGATCAGCGGCGTAAGAGTTGTGAAATCGTTCGTCCGCGAAAGAGGCGAGATGCTCGGATACCACCGGCTCGCCAAAACCTACTTCCGCGTCAGGCTGTCCCGGGCGTGGTTGCAGGCTCTCCTGGGTGCAATTGCCATTGCCATCTCGGCCGTGGGCACGACACTGGTGATCTGGTACGGGGCCGTTCTCGTGCGATCGGGCGAACTCTCCCCGGGCTCGATGCTGTTCTTCTACGGCGCAGTCGGGATGCTGTTCAGCCCGGTCATCCAACTCGTCGACATCAACGTCACCCTCCAGCACCTGTCGGTCGTGATATCGAGAGTCTTTCAGATTCTCGACGAAGAAGTGAAGATCAAGGATGATCCCGATGCCGTCAAACTGCAAGACGTGCGTGGCCTCGTCGAATTCCACAACGTAAGCCTCGCATACGACGGCGACGATCCCCACCGCCGGGAAGAAGATGAAAGCAAAGACCGCGACACGGCCGCCAAAGAGACGGATGAAAGCCCGAAGACCATCCGGCCGCGACCGGGCGCCGCCGCACTTCACAACGTCGACCTCAAGATCGAGCCCGGCGAGCTGCTATGCGT
>JABMSA010000680.1 GCA_013202185.1 Planctomycetota bacterium | reverse complement strand
GACGACGAGGACGAGGACGATTGGAAGAGCGGACGATTCGGGTATCGAGACGATAGCTTGAGCCAAGATTCGCAAGCACGCCTGCCCAATAACATCACACCTAAACTTCTTGATATGCCGAGTGCGCCGACATATAATTGACCGGTGAGCTTGGGAGAAGAAACGCATCATCCTGTTCAAGGAAAGGAATCAACACATGAGAACATGGCGCCGGCTTGCAACGGTTCTCCTTTTCGGCTTGCTGCTCGCATTTGCCGCGCCGGCGTGCATCCGGCAGGAGCTGACTATCACGCTGCGCGAGGATGGCAGCGGCGAGTACCGCCTGAGGAAAGCCGTTGGCGGACAGGAAGGGATGGCCGCGATGCTCATGCCGGGCGGAGCAAAGCCGCCCAAAGCTGACGACGCGATGCCGGAGGGGCCGGTTCGGCGCACTTATCACATCACCGTAAAGGAGGACGACGAGGAATTCGAAGAGATAACTTATGCTTTTGATGACCTGGGCGAGGCGCTGCCGATCCTCGAGAACAGAATCGATGGCGGGCCTCGATTCAGATACGAAAATGATCGCTTCGTCATCTTCCTCAACCGCGAGAAGCAGAAGTTCGACGGACAAGACGACAGCGACATGGCCAAGTCGTACTACAACCTCACGATCAACCTGCCGGCGGCGCCGAAGTCGAAAACGGGCACCGTGAAGGGCAAGCAGATCGCGTGGAAATTCTCCGCCAAAGATATAGCGACCTACAAGGAAGCGGAGATCGGCCGCAAGATGCTCGAGGCCGGCATACCCGCTGCCGCCATTCGGACCGACATCCGGCCACGGCTCGTTTCGGAAGACGACAGCCAGGTCGCGTCCGTCGGCCTTAAAGCCGATTCACCCCTCTCCCATTTCAGCGCGAGCATTCCGATCCTGGGCGAATCGCGCCGGGCCGAAAAGGAGAACGCGCAGCTTGTCTTTTTTATGCCGACGGAGGGCCTCAAGCTTCCTGTGTCGTACAGCGGCCTCGAGATCGCCGCGCTTGTCATCGATGGAAAGAAAACCCCGGTAACGCTGGGAACGAACACAAATGGAATTTTCAGCAAGAAGGATCAATGGGGCCGCCAAACCCCGGGGGTACCGCTCGAGATAGAGTTTGAGCTTGCGAATCCGTGGGTCAGAAAGATTGATCTGCTCGAGGCCCGGATGCAAGTGGCCACGCCTACAAAAACAAAGGAGCATTCGCTGGCGATCACGGCGCTCGAGCCGCCGCTTCCGATCCTGACAATCGAGGGTAAAGAAGGCGGAATCGTCGGCATCTCGAAGATCGAGCTGGGCAGTTCAACGGCGTCGTACCCGGCGCCCGGCATTATCCTGCTGTCGACCGTCAAGCCCAGCGAGATACTCACCTGTTACCTCGATACCAACTATGGACTCCGGTACCAAACCATAGGCATGGGCTGGACAAAGACCACGTTGGATGGCTACTTCCACGAAGTGAGCGAGGAGCTTGCGAAGACATTTGCCGGGGCAAAGGAATTGCACGAGTGCCGGCTGTCGTTCCGGACGGTTCCCAATCCGCCGTTCAGCCTGGTTGTCGTCACTATTACGGAAAAGGTCATGGCCCCCCATGTTATGCGATTGGAGGAGATCGATGTTTCTGAGAAATAGATGGACCTGTCTCGCCGCCCTTGCCGTGCTCTGCCTCTCGGGCTGCCTGTCGGTTGAAACAGTAATAACACTGAATCCGGACGGCAGCGGCGAGGTGGCGCTTTCGGCGGACCTCGATCGCGCAACCGAAGAGCAGCGTGCGCAGATTCGCAAGCGCTCGGAAGATACGAACATGACACTCCCCTTGGGCGAGGCCGAGTTGAAGGAGGCATGTCCTGCCCCTCACTTTGAGATCATCGAACGCAAGGAAGACACAGAAGCCCTGAAGTTCCAGGCGAAGATCGCTTTTAAGGACATCAACCGCTTGCTCACCGATAAGACGCTACGCATGCTCGGCCTCAAGGGGTTCGACTTCAAGGTCGACGGCGATGATATTGTTTTCTCCCTCAAGGAAGAACCGGAAGATCGCCAAATGGGGTTTGTCCCGGAGAACGCAGCCCCGCCCACGCGCCGCATTCGGGTGGTAAACGCAAAAACAAAGAAGACGGTGGAGTTTTACCAGGAGATTAGCCAAAAGGCAAAGCTCGCCGATTGGACCGGCCGCCTGGCCATGAAGGGGCACACAATAAAGAGGACCGCCGTTCGCAACAACTTTGCCGACTATCCGGTGGTAAAGCTGACCGACGCAAAGATCATAGAGGCGCATTGGAACATCCGGAAGGGATTCATGGGGCGGTCGTGCCTTTCGATGGGCGTCGACGTGGCACTGCCCGCGACCGACAACATGACGTATGTGAGCTGGTCGGAGCCGGCCCTGCTCGAAGGCGGCTACCTGCCAGACGCCCCCGCCCGGTTGCCCGAGAGAAGCCGCGACAGAAACGGCGAGTTCAACAGCAAATTTCAATCCGTGCCTGCCGGCTACTTTCGGTTACCGTTGGAATTGGTCATCTCGCCCCGGCCGGTGAAAGGCACCACGCCGGTGAAGGTTCGTCTGAAAGCCCTCAGGGGCACGGGCACACAGCGATGGGAGATCGGCACCGTAAAGCCGAATACCGAGTACACCGCCGGCCCGTTGAAGATCAAGACGGACCCCCTCAAAGACAACGAGCTTGCCTTTGACATCGAAGGCCCGGCCGAACAGTACAAGGGGGCCGTTTACCGAAGCGCCCGCGGCAACGAGTTTGCGCTGAAGGAGGGCTGGCGCTCGAGGATGGGTCGCGGCCGCGCAACCATGCAATACGAAGCCCTCTTCCCGCTCAACAAGGGCACGATCATCCTCGAGACGTTCCGCAAGACCGAATACTGCTGGCTTGACATCGAGATCCCCGCCCTCGATTTCTCAGAGAGCAAAAACAAGATCGAAGCGGCTGCCCCACCATGGAAACAGCGCCTGCGCAAAGAGCTGCCAGAAGCATTTGAGACGCCGGTGCCCGGCCTCGATGACGACGTCTTCGCCGGCGAGGGCGAAATGAAGGCGTTTGTGCGTAGAGTGCCGGATAACCTGCTGGCGAGCGCGCTCATCCAGATGGCCGCGCACGAGAAGATGGAATTGCAAGCGTGGAACTGGCGCCGGTACGATGCCCTGTTCACCGCGACCATGCGAAAGCGCAAGGGCTATCTTGACGCAGAAAACAAGACCGTGGCGCGGCACCTCTTCGTTCTGTTTGGCGCGCTGCCCGAGGAACATTGCACCAACGCGGCCTACCTGATCAACAACCTGCGCCTCAGGCCTTTCGTGCGAAAGGAAGCACTCGAGCAGGTGAAAAAGGGCAACCATCGCTTCGCAAGAAGATCCTTTTTCCGCGGCCCTCTGACCACGGACGAGCGCGATGCACTCAAGGGCGCTTTTCACACGGTGTCCGACGCTATGCAAGCAGATGGAATCCTCGACATGCTATGCGACGGCGACGATGCCGACCTGAAGCTGGCACAAGAGGTGCTCCGGAACAAGGCGCAAGACCCCCTGGTGCGCACGAGTGCGCTGCACGCCGTGCTCAGGCAAAAAAAAGACTATCCGTTTGAGCTTGTGCTTCCTTACCTCATGGAAGAAGCCATGCGCACAAATACCCTGATGGCAACGCACAACTGGCTGGCCGCCTACCTCAGAAGAGAAAGCCCCGACGAGGATGAATTGAAGAACCTTCGCGAAGCCGCCGAGCCGCTCATGTCGCTGTTGAAGGACTTCGGCGAGCAGATCCGCAAGTTTCCCTCTTCCCGCAATCACGCCAAGGAAATCGTGACGATGATCGAGACCGACAAGCCGCCGAAGTGACAGGCCGGCGCCCGCGATCGGCGAACTCTACTGCCGGAGCCTGGCGTTTACGTTCGGTTGCGAAGCCTGTGGTATTCGTTAAAGCATTCGACGGCGTTTTCCACGGGTATGTTTGGCGGAATGTGATTGCCGACGGCAAAGAAGTAACCGGGGCAGTCGCGGCCGAGATCCATACAGCGCTTCACCTCTTTGCGCACATCTTCCTTCGTGCCGAATGTGAGGACACGGCAGTCGGCGTTGCCGATGATCACGTGCGTTTGGCCGTAGTTCTTTACGATGTACTCGAGGTCGGTGAGCGGCTCGAAGATGAATCCCTGTGCGCCCGCGTCGACAAGATCGTCGACGAATTCGGTGAAGTTGCCGTCGCTGCAAAACAGCACCTTCTTGCCGGCGTTGCGCAGCACTTCCCAGTACTTCTTGTAGCGAGGGAAAACGTGCTCGCGATACCAGCGCGGGTGAAATATCGCGCCTTGGGTCCATACCATGTCGTCGTGCGTGAGGTAAACTTCGATGTCGGTTTTTGCCCAGGCTTGCGTGTAGGCCATGCAAATCTTGAAGTAGCCCTCGAGGATGTCTTCGAAGCGGTCTTCGTCCTGGCCCACTGCGTTGAGGAAAATTTCCCAGCCGAAGGTGGCGATGCAAAAGCTGATGAGCGAATAGTACAATCCGCCGCTGATCACCGCATCGGTCTTGGGTTGGTTTTCTTTCCAGCGGGCGTTGTATTCCTCGGCCTGCTTGTTGACGTCGGGGATGCCATACTCGGCAACGGGGTCGAACGAAAGCGCCTCTTCGACCGACGCAAACGCAGGAGTGCCCGCCTCTTTGAAATCGCTGCCGTCTTCCGCCCACACAGCGTGGCCCATGTTGGTGAATCTGCCTTTTACCATTGGGCCGTCGGTAGACCAAATGTAATCGAGATCGATCAGCTTTGTCCAGCGCTCACCAAAATCGGGGTGGTCTCTGGGCAAGCCTGCCAGGGCTTCGGCGAAACGCGGGTGAGAAATATATTGTGTGTGCGGAATCTCCGACGGCGCCTGCAAACGCATCGCGGCGATGCCTCGTTCGTAGCTCATCAGTTTCTCCTTATGGCCGCAACGCTTTCAACTGCCCGGCGAGTATACAAACAGGGCTCCAACATTTCAAGGAATAACGCTCCGGGAAGCCCACGTCCTGAAGCCCGGTGAAACGGAAAATGTGGTTCTTCATGATCTATGGTGGGTGGTCTTGGACGTGCAGCTTCAGGCTTTGGTGCCTCAATCCTCCTCGCCCCGTCTTCTTGGACGGACATCGTCGTCGTCCTCCTCGAATCTGATTCCGGCAACTACCTCGTGAACTTTGTCGTGAACCATAAGCTCGATCTGTCGCCCGCAGCGATGTAGTACTTG
>JABMSA010000679.1 GCA_013202185.1 Planctomycetota bacterium | reverse complement strand
GCGTGCTGGTGATCGTGGGCTGCGAAATCGGCGGGCGGTACGGGCATTGCGTTGCGCTCGACATCGACGACTGCCGCAACTTGCACAAGCTGACCCCGCCCGAGTACCTCCGGGAAGTGAAGGAGCAGGGCGGCGCGGCGTTTGTTGCCCATCCGAAGGGCACAGTGATGCGCGAGTTCAACCTGCACCTCGCCGGCTGGGATTGCTGGGACGACCCAAACTACACCGGCCTGGAGATATGGTCATACATGCACGACTGGATCGAAGATTGCAGCCTCCGGCGCCTGCGGGACTATGTGAGGCATCCCGACGAGCACATAACCGGCCCGCCTCCGGAGGTGCTGCAGTTGTGGGACAAGCTGGCGTGCAAGCGTCGCATCGTGGGCCTGGGCGCGCTCGACAATCACGCGGCCAACGTTCCGCTGCGCAAGTTGCCCTGGCATTTCTTCAAGATCTTCCCGCACGAGTTCTGTTTTCGCACCATTCGCACGCACGTAATCATGCCGCCGCTGGGCCAAGACGCAGCCTGCGACGTGGCGGCGTTTCTCGAGGCGGTGAAAAGCGGGCGGTGCTATGTCGATTACGCCCCGCTCGGCGACGGCACCGGTTTTCAATTCACTGCCCGCCACAACGGCAGCGAACATCTCATCGGCGACGAGTTTGCCGGCGGCGGGCCGATCGACTTCATCGTGCACAGCCCCTGCCCCGCCGAGATCATCCTACTGCGAAACGGACAAGCCGCGGCCTCGACCAGCGGCACCGAACTGGAGCACCGCGCCAACGGCCGACCGGGCGTTTACCGCGTCGAGGCGCGCATCAACGGCCGACCATGGCTGTTCACCAACCACTTCTATGTGAGATGATTTCCTCGCGAGGCACGACATATTGTGGTTTTATGCTAAAGACACGCCGCTAGAATGACGAGATATAATCAATGTGGTTTCATTGGCGGCATCGCATCGAACGGCACGAACAGACATCTCGAAAAGCCGTGCGACACTGCAAGTTGTTGCGGCTCATCTGCAAGAAATTGCAGCATAGGATGGCAGGAACGAGAGAGCAATAATCCTGCGATTCCTGTAAGTCTGTGTCTTACATGTACTTAAGCATAAATGAGCGATTGATTCGCCGTCTGGCACGCGATTTGCACTATTAACAATAGGCCAGATGTAGGCGGGCTCTTTGTCAAGGACCAGACGCGAAAGGAGGCAACGGATGCCTTTGCAAGAAGTGGGTCGTTTGGAAGTCCGTATCGAAGCGACAGCCGGTGCCGCGCGGAAAGTTGAAGAAATCATCCGCGCCGCCGAGCCGGCGCTCAGAAGCGAGACTGTGGAGCGCCGCGAGAAAGCCAACGGCAGCATTCACTACGTCATCGCGTGCAACAATGAAGCGGAGGTCGACAAGCTGCTCTTCAGCATCGAGAAAGTGCCCGGAGCCGCCGTGCACCAGTGCGTTTGAGCTGGAGCATCCCGGGTAAGACAACTTCGGAATATTCTCAGACCGACGAGCCCGAACAGGGCTCGCTTGCGGATGTTTTTTTTTCAGGGTTGCGTTGGACCGGCCCATTGACACAAGGGGACAGAAGTCGAACCTATGCAAGCAAACAACTCAGAAAAACAACACAAATGCGCAGACCGAAAACTGGCACTTGTCGGCAGGGCGAAGCTCACAAAAGCGGATAAGGTCGGATTTGTAGAAAAGAAAGGGCGCAGCAGAATCAAGCGCGGCGCAGGAAATGTCGAAATCTTCTTCCCCGAGAAGGAAGACAAGCGCACCGTGCGGTATGTCAAGCGTATATTTCTGGCGCAGTACGCACGATACATTGATTGAAATATCACGCCGCGCGGCCCTGCCACGCAGGAAGCCGGCGGCCAGGGACCGTCTCCGGAGGAGGCCGAAGGAATAACCGTAGATGCTGCTATCGCAAGTTCTGCAAACCGAAGACATCTGCCTCAATCTCAAGTCATCACGGAAGATCGACGCGATAAAGGAGATCGTCGATCACATAGCCTCAACGGGCAAGATCGTCGATAAGGTCGGCCTGTTTCAGGCGATCATCGAGCGCGAAGAGCTGCAATCGACCGCGCTCAACTGCGGCGCAGCCGTGCCACACGCCCGCATCGACGCCGCCCTCGCCCGCGCAAGAACCGACGCCGTGCGCGGCATCATAATGGCCTTGGGCATCTCCCAGCAGGGCATCGATTTTGACGCGCCCGACAACTCGCCCGCCAACCTCATCTTCCTCATCGCCGCCCCCAAGACGGCAAACTCCGAATACATCCACCTGCTCGAACACGTCTGCAAGCTGCTCGAGGTCGAGGGCTTCCGCGAGAAAATGCTCCTCGCCGAACACCCCGGGCAGGTCATGCAAACCATCCTCGCGGGCGAAACCACAATGCAACAATAGGCGACTTCGGAAGTTGCGCTACCCCTGCTTTCTCGCCGCCGCAAAGCGCTCGAGAACCTCTTTGACCCCCTCGTCGTCCTCGTCCTCGTCGGTCCGTCTCTTCCGATATCCGGAATCCTCCTCCTTATCGAATTTCATTCTGATGACTGCCTCGATCCGAAGAAATCTGAAAGCCCAAGAGTTCTTGAAGAGAAAACTTAAAACTAGGGACGTTTACCTATTTATTCCGAGAGTCACAGG
>JABMSA010000678.1 GCA_013202185.1 Planctomycetota bacterium | reverse complement strand
GCAAAGGACAATGCCCATCTCCGAATACAGATCGACGACGAGGACGAGGACGATTAAGCAGCATCCACACCAAAACCGGAAAATCCTTTCAGAAGATGAAGTAAATGAACGGATTGAATTCCTGTGTCGTAAGCACTATCACTGCCAACCAGAGGATTGCGGCGATCAGCGGCACCTTGACCCACGAGATCCGGCGGGTCCAGTCCCACGTTTGCGGGAAGGTCCACGTGATCAGGCAAGCCACGAGGAAGCTCCCGAGATAGTAGGGCTTGTATAGGATGCCGCCAAGGAGCGCCGCGCCCTGGTGCACATCGCTGAGGCCGAGCATGCTGCCGCAGTATTGCAGCGCGCCGGGGAGGTCGTCGGCGCGGAAGAACACCCACGCGAATACTACGATCAGGAAAGTGAGCGCGGTGCGCACGGCGCCCGGGAGGCTTGCGTAGAGCGATTTCTTGCCGCGCGAGCGCTCGAATGCGAGCATCGCCCCGTGGATGCCTCCCCAGATGATGAAATTCCACGATGCCCCGTGCCACATGCCGCCCAGCAGCATCACGAGCGCGAGGTTCACGTAGGTGCGGCCCGGCCCCTTCCGATTGCCCCCGAGCGGAATGTAGAGGTAATCGCGCAGCCAGTTCGACAGCGAGAGGTGCCAGCGGCCCCAGAACTCGGTGATCGATTTCGAGCGGTAAGGCGAGTCGAAGTTCTTCGGGAATACAAACCCCAGCATCAGGCCAAGGCCGATGGCCATGTCGGAGTAAGCGCTGAAGTCGTAGTAGATCTGAAACGCATAAGCGACCGCGCCGAACCACGACTCGACAAAACCGACCGAGCCGGCGTTGAAGGCGACGTCGGCGATCTTGCCGCAGGCGTTTGCCAGGAGGATTTTCTTTGCGAACCCGAGGCTGATGAACGCCACGCCGCGCGCGAACTTCTCGAGCGTGTAGGTCCGGTTTTCGAGCTGGTCGGCGACCTCCGAAAACCGGATGATCGGCCCCGCAACAAGCTGCGGAAACATCGAAACGTAGCACGCGAAGTCGATGAAGTTGCGAATGCCGCGGGCGTCGCCGCGGTAGACGTCGATGCTGTAGCTCATCGACTGAAAGGTGTAGAAGCTTATGCCCAGCGGCAGAGTGATCTTGAAGAGGAGATCGAGCTTGAGGTTTGCCAGACCCAGTGCCTCGACGATTGCATCGTAGTTTTCGGTGGCGAAATTGAAATACTTGAAGAACCCGAGCAGCGCCAGGTTCGAGCAGATCGAAACGACAACAGCGGCTTTCTGGCCGCGCGTGCGCGGGCCGCCTTTATCGAGCAGCGGCATCGGTCGGCCCAAGGCGTTGCGGTTGAGCTGGCCGGTTGTAACCAGCCCGCAGATGTAGTCGATCAGCGTCGACGTCATCATCAGCACAACGAACAGCGGGTTGGCCCATCCGTAGAAAATGTAGCTGAGGATCGTGAGGCCAAGGTGCTTTCCGCGTCGCGGCAGCACGTAGTAAATGCCGAGCGCAACTGGAAGAAAGTAGAACAGAAAGAGGTGCGAGCTGAATACCATGGCGTCTGGCCCCGGGGATAGGGTCCTGATGATGAAACGCTGCCAACGCACGGCGGCTCAACAGCCGGGCGCCGCCCGGGCTATCGAGAATCCGCGCTCTGTTATCATTATTATATCGTTCGGCCCGATGCTCTCAAGAGAGATTTCGGAGCGGAATGGATTTGTAAATGTTGGTAATGCTCAAGGCCGGGGGCGTTTCGGCGCACGGCGGATTGATTCGAGCCGCGCCGTACGATGCGCTCTCCCAACAGGTCAGAAGTCCAGGTTGAGCATGTCTTCGATCTTCTTCTCGATCTTGCTTTTCGGGGTCTCCTTGTCGTCGGGCTTCTTGCTTTCCGGGAGAATGCTCTTCAACTCGTCCGGGAGCTTGTCGCCGATGCTGTCCTTTACCTTCTCCGAGAAGGTGCCCTCGAGTTTGAGCAGTTCCATGTTCAGGCGATTGACCAGCTTCAGCTTGCCGGCCTTGGCGAGCGAACTGGCCAGTTGTTTGCCGATCTTCTTCGTATCCACCTTCAACCGTGGCTGATCGACGGGCCCCTCTATTCCGACGTCCAGCGTGATTTCGGAAATGGTCTCGAACGCTTCTTTTGCCAGCTCCGGATCGAGGCCGAGAACTTTCCTGCCCTCGCGGGTTTGGACCTCGAGGTTCGTCACGCGGAGCGCAACGTCGAGGTCGATATTCTCGACGCCGATGTAGCCCTGCGCGGTTACCGTGGCATTGCCGGACGGAACCGTTGCCGGCATCTTGTCGGTGAGTTCGATGATGTTGTATATCGGCATGTTGTTGAGGTTGGCACTTACCTCGTGGCGACCATCTTCCTCGGCGAAGGCGATCCTGGCCGATGCGCTGAACACGCCGCTGGTTGTTCTTTCCAACCTTCGTTCTATGCTCAGCTCCATTGGCTTGCCGCTCAGCTCGAGATTGCTCGACAGATCCGTGCCCCTGACGCTCACAATGAAGGCGTCCTTCATCGTCTTGAGCGTAGCCTTGTCCACGATCTTGTCCTTGAGCATGACGTCGGCCGCAACGAACTCGCGGATCGTCCACGACGGATGCCGGGGCATCAGGTCGTCCGCCGCAACCCGCAGATACCCTCGGTTTCTCAATTTTCTTTTCAGGCGCTCGTCGTAGGTACCCTGCTCTTCTTCTCTCTTCTGATCCTCCCTTTTCTGCTTGTTGAGCTGCAAGTTTCTTACGAACCGCCCGATGCCCTCGAGCTGCTTGCGGTACTTGCTGAGGTCCTTGCCGAGCTGCACGTACTGCGTGAGCGCATCCTCCGGCTCTTCCTTTGCGGCATCGGCGTCGGGCGCCTCTTCGGCGGATGTCTCATACACTTTGCCCGGAGCTTCCCTCGGCGTGTCGGTCAGGGTGGTCTCGACAGTTATGTTGTCTATCACAAACCACTTGTCGAGCAGGGCGCGCGTGTCGATGTCGCCATGTATTTTCGTGACGGAGAGCGCGTTGTGCGTTGGCTTTGACCGGTCGGTTACTTGCAGCCCGTTGATCTCGATTTCGCCCTTGATGATGGACAGATTAGCGTCGGCCACGTTGACCTCCGCCCCGAAGGCGCTCTCGAGGCCCGTCACCATCGCACGCTCGAGGGCCCAATCGAGCAGGAACAGCTCGGCGCACAGCGCAATGGCAATGAGCGCGCCCACGAAGATGAGGCCACTGCGACGGAAGATCGGCGGATTCTTTTTCTTCTCATCGTCTTCACCTTCGGCGGGCTTTGGCTGTGCCTTGCCGAAAAGAAACCGCATCATCAGCCGCACGAACTTGTTTGCCGCGAGGCCCTTTACCGTTTCACTTTTTTCCGTGGCCTTTGCGATGCCCTTGCGCAGGCTGACGATCACAATGGTTACTACGATTCCCATCAGGCCGCCCACAACAAGGGCCACCGGCAGCCCGCCGAGGAGGCAATACACGTGGAGGTCCGTCCACGCCATGCCCGGCAGCGCCAAGAGCTTCGGAAAGGATTCCGCCAGTTCGGTTTCGCGCATGAGGCGGTAGCCGATATCAAACGTATACTTGGCGGCCAGCAGGCTCAGGCCCTTGCCGAGCCCGAAGCCCAGCACCGTGAGGCCGACATTGGCGTTGAGTATCACGAACAGGAAGATGAACAGTACCAGGATGGCATTGACGCCGGGCACCATGCCGATCAGCACACCCAGCAGGCATCCCAGGAATATCTGCCGCGGATCAGCCCCGCCGCGCACCATTTTACCAAGGCTTCGAATGAGCTTCAGAGGCGTCATCGGCTCTCCTTTCCAAACAATACTTCACTCGGCGCCGCATTGGATAGCGAACACATCTTTACCTCACCAGACAAGCATACCACGAGCACCCCTCGCTTTCAAGACCTTTCGACGAACTCACACTCAGCGCTGATGTTAACCACGGAGGGCACCCGCCGTCGCCAAGGCTTTGGCGGCCAGGCGGAGAGCACTGAGAAGAAAGACTGCAGACAATTCGCAGCCGCTCCGGAAGCCCAAGAGTTTTTGACCGGTCATTTCCTTTCAAACCGACGAGGCCCCACAAAAGCGGATACTCGAGGGAAGCTCGAAGGAGTAAGCGGCCCTACTTTAGTATCGCGCCCTGCTCGCGGAGCACCTCAAGCGCCGCCGATACGAGGAAAACGATCCCCGCCTCGAGGGCGTCGTCGTTGAAATCAAAATGCGGATTGTGCACCGGCACGGTTCCCTCACCCATTCCGAGCCGGAACATCGCACCGGGCCGTTCCCTTATGTAGAAAGCGAAATCTTCGGCGCCCATCGAGGGCTTGTCGAGGTCTACCCACCTCTCCGGCCCGAGCGACCGCTGCACCACCCGCTTGCCGAGCGCTACAATACTCTCGTCGTTGATCGTGGGCATGTATTTCTCGACGTAACCGAACTCATACGATGCCCCCGCCGCATCGCACACGCCCTTGACAATCCGCTCCATCTCCGCCGGAATCTTCTTCGCGATCGCGGGGTTCACGTATCGCACCGTGCCTTCCATCTCGAGGCTGTCGGGAATGATATTGCTGTTGGTGCCCGCTTCGATATGGCACACGCTGACGACCACAGGCTCGAGCGCGCTCACACGGCGCGCCACGATGGACTGCAATGCTTCGACGACCCGCGCACCTGTGAGTATCGGGTCGATCGCCGCTTCCGGCATCGAGGCGTGCCCGCCCTTGCCCAGGATTCGCAAGTGGAAGAAATCGGCCGCCGCCATTATTACCCCGGGCCGCGACGCTATCGCACCGACGGCCATGCCGCTCCACGCATGTAGAGCGAAGATTGCATCAGGCACGGGATCGACCAGCACGCCCTTCTCGACCAGGTCCCTGCCCGCCGCCGCGACCTCCTCGCCCGGCTGAAAAACAAACCGCACCGAACCATCTAACTCCCGGCTCAGCTCGCCCAGGACGAGAGCCGCGCCCACGAGCATTGCGGTATGGCCGTCGTGCCCGCACGCGTGCATCAGGCCGTCGCGTTTGGACTGATACGGCAGGCCCGTCTTCTCCTCGAGCGGCAGCGCATCGATGTCCGCCCGCAGGGTTACATTCCGTCCCTCTCCCCTGCCATCAAGCAATCCAACGACGTCCGTGCCGAGGAAAGGATCGAGCAGCCGCAGGGCTGTCGGCTCGAGCGTTCGCCTAATCAGCGCGGCCGTGTCTGTCTCATGCAGGGCCAGTTCCGGGTTCTCGTGAATCGAATGCCGGAGGTTCACGATGTCAGGAAGAATGTTATCGATCAGATTCTTGATGCTGTGCAATTGGATCATTTTTCATTTCCCAATCCGGCCAAACCGGATTCCAGCAAGACTAACCACTCGCCGTCGCTGAAGCTATGTCAGACAGACGGAGAACACTGGGAGAGACCCAACAGAAAGCGTTAGAGGCCGCCCCGTTGGGGCTCCATCTTTTCTTGTGCCGCTTACCCAGGGGCGCCGCCCCGGGCCTTCATAGTACGCCCCGTCCCACGGAATTGATGATTATAGCAGTTTGTCTGCGGAAGACAAGGGGCAAGAGTTGGCCTTGGCGGGCATGCCGACGCGCTTCGGGTTCACAACGGAAAATGCGCATGCGCGCCGGTAGGGGCAGCCCGCCCCGCCCAAAGGCGGAAATGGCGTTGCCTGCCCTCTGGGTACCGGTCACATACACATAAACAACCCTTGGTAAACCAGGGACAGTGGAGCCGCCGCTCGGGATTCATCTTGACAAGACCCTCCTTGCCGATATGATATGTAGATAGGAAATGGCCAACTGGGCAATGCCCATGCAAGAAGGATGCCCTCGATGTCACGTCGCAAATGGTACAAATGGCTGCTGATCGCGTGCCTGGCTGCTGGGGCGGCAATGATGACCATTCATGTGCTTTCGCAGCCCGGCCCGAACGCCCCCGGCCCGGACGACCCCGAGTGGTGGCTGAACTGCGCCATCGCGCAGGCATACAGGTCGACAGACAGCACTTTGCCTCCTGCCGGACGAGCCGACAGGGGGGCGCCCACAAGATGTTCATGCGACCCGCAGGATGAACCTGCACCTTTGTAACTTGCTTCATTCCCTTGTTTCTGGTATGATT
>JABMSA010000677.1 GCA_013202185.1 Planctomycetota bacterium | reverse complement strand
GGCACAGTTTTGGCACAGTCTGAGAGCCTTCCGCCCTTCAATGAACCCCGAGGTCCGGACCAATTCTGAGCTACCTGTGGCACTGGCCTTCTCCGGACGGAACAAAGATCAAGGAGCACAAGTAGGGGCACCTTTTTCGTGCAGGGACATGGCACCGACCCCCGGCCGCCGCAGCCGCCTCTCGTTGTAGATTTCCAGCTTGGAAAGAAGAACGTTCTGAGGTAACACAGCGTGCACCTTGCTGGTGATTGGGTTTGTTTTCCTATCACTGACGTTGTACCAAACGGAACCGTCAGCAACAAGGTGCATTTGTGTCTGCACCGAATTGAAGAGGCTCCTTGTTGACGGCTCCACAGCAAAGAGAATTCATTCCGGGCATCACGTTGCGGTCTGTGTGCGCGTGCCTGCTGGCGATGGTGCTGATGGGCATACACATCCAGGCCGTGGAGGTGGTCCTCTGCGATGGGAGCGCAGAAGCCGAGCAAGCAGCAGGCTACACGCCGGTCGAACTGGCGCTCGACGCCATTGGCGACCGGCCAATCACGCTCACCATCGGAGAGGAACTGCACCAACGCCTGGACGACCACTGGAACAGCCGGATCCCTGGCGCTGCCGGCTGATGAAGAAAGGACCCCACAGACGGACCGGCGTATACCAATGGTGGTTGTGGGGCTGAATTTCGGGAGCTACATTGTGGGGGAACTGACCAGGGAAGGGGGGAATCCGCATGTCCGGCTGACCAAGCCTTCTGCGAAGAGAACGCAGCGCGTGAGTCTATCTCGCACCGGGCAGGCTGCACAGGTTGCCTGTTATCAGTGCATCTCGACCTCGCACGAGCCCACGCCGTCCCGGTAGAAGCTGAACCGCACGTTCGGATGCAGCGCCAGCAGCGACATCGGCACGGAGCTATCGGGGATGCGCTTGCCGATCATCAGCGTCGTGAGGCGCATGCCGAACGGGTTGTCGTGGGCGCCCGCCTGCCAGATGGAAACGCGCTCGGCCTGCATAGTCTGCACGGGGCCGACGGTCACCGCGTGATCGGGCACCAGGTCCAATTGTCCGCCGCCTGAGGTGCGGGCGTTTTGCATTACCGTCATCGGGTGCAGCTCGACTACGCGAGTGCTCAGCTTCAGGTACTCTTCCGGCGGCGGCGGGTTGTCCTTGTAGTCACCCCCGCGCCTGGGGGGATCGTTGAAGGCCCAATGTTTCACGTCGCCCTGTCCACCCTGCATTGCAACGCAGCGCGCGTCTTTCCAGCTCTTGACGTACTCGGCGGGATCGGCCTTCGGGAAATGGAGGTTCTCCTGCGGCATGGCAAGCTCGGGGCGAATCCTGTCGAAACACAGCTCGCGGTCCGCTCGCGCAAACGACAGCGGGTGGTCTTCCGGCACCTCGCGGCCTTCGATGACCCATTCGTCCATACCCCAGAAATGCGCGTTGCTGAGCGAGATGCCAAGCTCGTTGACGAGCCGCGCGACCAGCGGCAACTGCTCGGTTGGGCCGATTGGGCCGCAGATGCCGGCGGGCGCGTCGGCGGTGGCCTGGCGCCAGGCCTCGATGTACTCGAGCGCTTCAGCCAGGTAGAATTCTTCGAGTGTGTCGTAGAAGACCACTTCGAAGCCTTCGCGGCTCATCGCCTGCATGTCTTCGGGGGTCAGTTTTGCGGCGTCGTGCAGGATTTCGCCGTCGAGGGTGGTGTAGTCCCACCACCCCGGTGCACCTTGCTCAATGCTCTTGACATCGTGAATCTCCTTTTCGCGGGTTCTTGGTAGTCAGCCGGGCCGCCGCTATGTTATCAGGCCGGTGTCGGCCAGTGCATCGCGAAGCGGGTCGAAGTCTTGAGGGCCGAAGCCCATGTGCGAATGCCGCCGCCAGCCCTCGGCGTGCTGGAACTTGCCCGAGACCCGCCCGACGTCGGCCGCCATCTCTTCCATCATCTTTAGATAGCTGTCGACGCCCTGGCTTCGGTCCAGCCATTCCTTCTGGCTTCGGTGGCAGGCGAGCATCCGGCGTTTTTCGTCGAGCACCG
>JABMSA010000676.1 GCA_013202185.1 Planctomycetota bacterium | reverse complement strand
GGTGCGTCCGCCGGCATCGAGCGGTGCGAGGTGGGCGGCGGTGTCGATGCCGTGTGCGCCTCCGCTGACGATGGTGTAGCCCTGGTTCACGAGCGCTCCGGCGCTGCGATAGGCGGTTCTGAACGCCCTGGCGGCGGGGTGCGTGGCCCCGACGATTCCGACGGCGCGGCTGTCGCGCTCCTCGTCGTAATCGCCCTTCAGATATAAGACGGGCGGCGGCCACTTGAGCCGCCTGAGCGTTGCGGGGAAATCGGGATCTTCGAATGTGATGATCGTTACGCCGTGCTCGTTGAGCCTCTCGAGGAGCTTGCGTGTGTAGTCGATGCGAATTGCGGCGAAGACTATCGAGTCGAGCAGCGAGCTGTCGGCGCCGGGAACGCCCTGGAGGGTGTCGGCCGATGCTTGTGTGAGGGCGTCGTGAGGCGAGCCGAATTTTTTCAGCAGGCGATGAAACGTGGCGGCCCCCACTTTCTCGGCGCAGTGAAGCGCCATCCACCATGCGAGTTCGTCGGCGCTTTTCGACTGAGAGATCATGTGGGCTGACCGCCGTTATTGCCCGAGTTGAACGCAGAGGACATCGACCTCTTGCCGTTGCCATTCCTCTTGCCGTTGGGCCAGGCGCGGGCTGTGTGTAAAGTAGATTATCTGCCGGCCTTCCTGCACGAGGCTGATGATTGTTGCAATTGCCTCTTCGAAGCGGGCCGAATCAAAGTTGACGAAGGGGTCGTCGAGTATCAAGGGCAGGGCCGTCTTGCCGCTGAGCGCGTTTGCGAGGGCCAGCCTTACGGAGAAGTATAATTGGTCGATGGTGCCGCGGCTGAGCTTCTCACACTCGACCTGCCTGCCGGTGTTGTCGACCGCTACCAGCCCGCTGGGCCATTTTTCCTCGAGATCCACGGCTTGGTACGCGCCGTGCGTGAGCCTGCCGAAGTATTCTCCGGCATCTTTCTGCAGCCTGGGCACGTAGGTGTTGTGGTGTTCGTCTTCGATTTCGCGAAGCGCATTTACTGCAAGCCGGCAAGCGGTGACGACGAGGTCTCCGCGCTCGATTTCGGATTCGATGAATTCTTTTTCTCCCTCGAGTTCGGCGGGCGGCGTGCAGGCGTTTTCCTCGAGCAGAAACAGCTCGGTGCTCGCGGCTGTGAGGCTTTCGGCGAGTTCGGGTATTTCGTTTTCGAGGCGGTCTTTTTCCTTGCGCCAGAATTCGGTTTGCTCGACGGTTGCATCGAAGCCGGCGAAGTCTTCCTCGAGTTTTGCCATGGCGACCTTTATCTCGATGGTTTGGCTGTTTTGCTCGGTCTTGAGTTCTTCGAGGGTTCTGCCGCCGGCGTGTGCCGCCATTGTGGCGGTGAGTTTGTCTTTGTTTGCCAGTATCGCCCTGAGCTTGCGTGTGCGCTCGGCGAGCTGGAGGATGTCGTCGCAGGAGGCCCTGTGGAGGAATTCGGTTTCTCTGTGGGCGAGTTCCATCTGCTTCTTTTCGATGCGCTTCTTGTTGTCGGCCAACTCGGCCACTATCTCTCGCGCCGACATCAGCATTTCGTGCGGCTCCGACACCTTGTCGAGCCCGAGCACGCCGGCAAGCCGTTGGCTGAGCTTCTCGACCTCCTGCCGCAGTGTGCGCAGGCGTGTGATCTTGTCGCGAAGCTCGGGCAGGTCCGTGCAGCCGAAGCCTTCGGCGAGCCGCCTGCTTTCTTTCTCGCATTCGTCGTGCGTGGCTATGGCGTGGTCGCGGTCCTTGACACACTGCTCGTGCTCGCGCCTGAGTGATTTCAGATCGTCCTGATTCGATCGGTATTCTGTGATGAAGGTGGATACCTCGCCTTCGGGAACGGCGATCCTGGCGGTGAATTCGCTGATTTCGGTGGAGATTTCGCTCCATCTCGTTTCGGCCTGAGACAACTCGCCCTGGAGGCGCGCGTGGTCGCCCCGCCACTGCTCACGCCGGCTGCGGCGCCTTGTTTTCCAGACGGTCCACCACACGGCCACACCAAGGGCAACTGCCGCCAGCGGAATGCTCAGATATGGATCACTGATGAGCAGCGCCGCCAGAAGCAGGCCGACGAACCCGAGCGGGAGGGGCATTTCGATGAATAGGTTGCCGAAAGACGACGGAGGGCGATGATCTTCGTGTTGTTGGAGGGCGGCCATTGCGTGCTCGAGGGCGCGTTTGTGTTCGTCTTTTCGCAGCTCGAGGCGCTGCCACCGCGACTGAAGCTGCCAGGCGTCGCCGAGGTCGGGGTATTTGTCGGCAAATTGCTGCAGGCCCCACAGGCTGTGCTCGATGCGCTCGAGGCGGTCTTTTTGCTGTTGGACTTCTTCGTCGTCTGCTCTGAGTTTTTCGGCGAGTTCGCGGCGGCGCGAGTCTATGGTGTCGATGTCTTCTTCTGATGCGAGCTTGCCGAGTTCGCCGATTTCCTGTTGGATCAGTGCGATTTCACCGGAGAGTTCTTCGGCGGCTTTCATTCTTTTTTGCATGCCCTGTATTCGATCTCCGCAGGCGGTGGCCCGGGCCTCGAGTTCGGCGCGTGCCCGCTCGAGTTCATCGCGCGCGCCATCGAGCTGGTCGGGGTCGAAGAGCGTGATGGCGCCGAGATCGCACATGTCCTGCTGGAGTTCATCGAGCTTTCGGGCACAGTCGTCGATGCCTCGAATCCGCTCCTCGACGCCGGCAAAGCGTCGGCGGGCGTCCTCGAGTTCTTCGATGATGTTTCTTTTGGCTTCTCCCTTGTCGATGAGTTGTGTAAGCTCTTCGAGGCGCGATTTCCTGGCGGGAAGGCGCCGCTCGAGGTCTTCTATGCGCTCGGCGAGTTCGTCTCGCCGGCGGTCTTCCTGGCGTGCTTTCCCTATTTCGGTCATCAGGGATTCCAGCCGGTCGGTGAGCCGGTCGAGCCTTCCGGGCGATTCGTTCTTGATCTTGCGCAGCGGCTTGCGCATGCTCTTGTCGATGAATTGGGCGGCGTCTGACGCGGTTACTGCGGCGGCTCCGGCAAATATCGCCTCGACGTTGCTGCCGATCCGGCCGAGGTCCGATGCCTGCGCGAGGTCTGTTTGGCATACGGAAACGGTGCGGTTGAAGACGTAAGGGTCCTCGATTCCGGTTTGCTCGGCGATGGTTTTTTCGATTTCTTCGCGGTTGCCGCTTACGAGGCTGCGTTCGCCGTTGTCGTCTACGTTGTACAGTTCAACCTTTCCGGCGGCCACGTTTCGCCGAATCAGGTAGCGCGCGTCGTCAACGCTGTAGTCGATTTCGATCATGCACTCGGGCAGGTTTTGCCATGAGCGGGCGTCTTCTTTGTATCTGATGAGGTTTGTATCGGCCTTGCGGCTGATGCCGTAGAGCCCGGTTACCACGGCTTGGTGAAGCGTGCTCTTGCCCGACTCGTTGGGGCCGTGGAGTACGGTGAGGCCCGGCCCAAACTCGATTGTCGAGTTGATGAATTTCTTGAAGCCGACCATTTTGACGGAGTTGAATCGCATTGCTCATCCATCTTTCATGAAAGCGCGGATTCCGAGCTCGAGTGCTTTGCTGAGGAGATGTTCCTCGCCCTCGGGTGCTTCTTTGATTCGGCCGTTCATTTTTTCCACGAATCTCTTCAGGTATGTGTTGTCGGCCGGAACGTCGCCGACGCTGCTGAACCTGGTTCTTACGTCGATGAACGCGCAGGCGCCGTCCAGCTCCTGGGCAAGCGTCTCGGATGCGGCGATGACCTCCGCAGCCGGCCGGCCTGTGAGAGCTATCTGAGCGTATACGGACGACGAGAGCATCTGCTCGATTTTGCGCCGGAGCGATTGGGCGGTTTCGGTTGTGCAGTCGATTTCTTCGGCCGCGTGCGATATCTCGTTTATCTTGTGGGGTACGGCGGCTACGTTTCCGTTGTCGTCGATGGTTCCCACCACGACGAATCTGTCGCCGAGATCGTTTCCGGCAAAGCCGATTGCTTCGGGCGTTCCGGGATAAATCGCCGTGCAGGGGACGCCGTCGATGTTTCGGGCGGCGTGATAATGGCCCAGTGCCACATAGTTGAAGGGCAGCCTGGCAAGTTCGTCGGTGCTGAAGGGGTGGCAGTCTGCGGTTTCGCGCCCGAAGTTCAACCAACTGCCGTGGAACAGCAGCACTGAAATCGGGGTCGGCACAACGGCGTCAAAAGCGCCGATTTGGCCCTTCGATATGTCGGAAATATCGGGCGCAATTCCACACACACTGACCCCAAGCTCGCCTACTTCATGGCATTCGAAGGCAGGTTTTGTGAAGAGCTTGGTGCAGGGAAGATCGGCCTTTGCCCAGAAGCTGTGGTCGCGGTAGGGGTCGTGGTTGCCGGGTATGATGAAGGTTTTCACTCCGCCGTCGGTTAGCCTTTGGAGCTGGCTTCGGACGAAGCCGACGTCGCGGGGCGAGGGGCCGGCGGAGTCGAACAGGTCGCCCGCGATGAGCATGAGGT
>JABMSA010000675.1 GCA_013202185.1 Planctomycetota bacterium | reverse complement strand
CATCCGAAAACGCTGTGTGGCCCGGCCCGACGATCACCAGCAGATACTCCTTCAGAAGCTGGGGCTCAAGCTGCCGCAGCAATTTGAAATGACCGACATGTAGTGAAAACTTTTCCGATCGTTTTGTTGATATATAACGACTTACGACTTCTGTTTTGCCCTAACTGCGGAAGTTGGGTTAGCCCACACTTCTCACAGATACTTGCCTGCGCGTGTGAACGCCGCCTGAGGGAGCGTCTGCTTATGCGCAGTTGCGGCGCGCTCAACGGCGGAGGGGCGTGGTCTCAAGCCGGCGGGTGACAGACCACATAGTCCATGCCGGGCTGTGGCTCGTCATTGGTATCATTGATCCGCGATGGCTCGGGCGGCGGCAAGTATCTCCCTGAAGCGTTTCACCTGATCGACTGTCGTCTTCACATATAGATCGGGATGGCTGAGCGATACGGCGTTTTCTTTCCCTCGGCGGCGGGCCGCCAGGGTCACGAATCCGTGACCGCCTTCGATTATCTGTTGCAACTCGCCGGCCTCTCGCAGTTGGCTTACAAGTTGGTCGGAGTTCATTTCGAAGAAGCCGAACCCTTCGATTCTGGCGAGGAGCTTCTCGACCTCCTCAGGCGCAATGGTGTGCCCGTCGGCGGGTGTCCGCACGCGGCCGTCGGCATAGATCCTGATCTTCGAGGGGTGCGGCTGTGGCTGGATGTCGCCCCCCTCTCGCAGTTCGATCACCGGTGTGTTAGTCTGCTCGTACGTGGCAGTGTCCCCGTCGGGCTTCCCTGCTGCAGCTTTGTCATCATCCTGGTTCGCGCACGCAGCAACGAATAGCAGCGGCATAATAACAAGAGCGACTGTTTTCAAATGCGCTCTCCAGATCGTGCTGCCTGGCCTCTGCACCGAAGGCGCGGGCCACATGCGACAACATGAACGGAGGAGAAAAAGGGATCTGTATCTAACGTCGGCGCCGCCGGGCCTCCGCAGCGCGTCGGACCCTCAGGCCGCCGACCATCACGACACCAACCAGCAGAAGGGCAAGGGCGCCTGGTGTCGGCACACAGCAGCAACCCTGTTTGATCGTCCACCCGGCGCCACCGTATTCGCTCTGAAACTGGCTCTTGAGGGAGCTAGTAACGTAGGAACTCCACAAACTTGGTGGGTCACCTTCGACCGTTGTGTTGCCATCTTTGGTGACAATGTCAAATCCCCAGAGGAACGAGCCGATAAGGCTGATGTTTTTTCCGTTCACGCAGACAAGCGCCGACTCGGCAAGCCAACTCAGGGTTTCATCGTAGAAAGGGGTTCCTCGGCCAGGCGCGTCGAAGAGCGTGGCGGTAAAGCCAGCCATTGTGAAGTTAGGGTACAGTGGGCTGCCATCTATCTTGTCGTCATCGTGCTCGTTCTTGTCGCTATCCACAATGATGTGTTGAAGCCAACGAAAGGTTGTTCCAGGGATCAGTTCACAGGGGTCCTTTGTCTTCTTGAAGCCCCCGTTTATGATAGCCCCCATGAAATCTTTGTCGTTGCCGCCGTCGAAATCTCCCTTGAACGGAGCATATTGGAACTCTACGGTGCCGAAGGTCACATTGTTTTGGGGGCAGACGACGTCCCATGAGTGGCTCGTCTTGGCTTCTGTGTATTCGTTTATCTTGACTTTATTAGTTGCGATGACCTGTGGATTGACCTGCTGCAGCGTGAATCCTGGGGGTGGTGTGCTTGGCAGGAGTTCGCTGGCGACCGCCAGTGAGGCAGAGACAACCAACGGAATCAGCGCGGCAATCGCAAGACTTCTTGTTCTCATTTTGATGATCCCCTTTCAGCAGTTTCCGTTCTTGTAGGCTCCCGAGCATGCCGGGAATACTGCATCCCATACTAAGCAAATACTGTGCCAAACGTATGCGTTCTCTTCTCGTCCTGCCTTGCGCGGTGCCTAAGTTCCTTCCATACAAGACATTGCGAATGTCCTCTTGTTTTCTGCGCTATCCTCACGCACAGCAGCAGAGACACCGAATGATGCCAGACTTAGACATGAATTGTATAAAAAGGCCTAATCGCCGGACTTAACTGTTGGCATACAACAACTTAGAGCATACGTTGTGTTCTTTGGACATGCGTCCAAGAATGCAACGTTCTGTTCATGAAGCATCATGATTGCAGGAGAGGAGGTACGGTTTAGGCACGCACCGGAACCTCACACGCCGCGAGCGCTTCGAAAACCCGAGGCTGGGAGGCACGTAGGATTGCTGAGAGTTGGGGGGTGGGAGCTTCCGAGGACGTGGTCCGCTCGGTTCTGAGCGCCGCGTGCTCCTCGTCGCCGCACAAGGAGATTCAACCCGCATCAGCCCCCGAAGACTGCGCCAGGTCTCAGGCTAGGAGCTTGGCAGAATAATTGACGGGAGGAGCAAGGTCGATGTGGGTAAGAGGGGATGTACGGCGGGGCAGATCATCCGCAAGCTTCGGGAAGCCGAATTGCTGATGGCCGAGGGGATGACGCGCCAGCAGGCGGGCCGGCAAGCGCTGCCACGTCACAAAATGTCGCTCCCGGCTCATGCCGGATCATCTCACGAGAAAGAAAAAGGCGCCCCGAATCCCGGGGCGCCCTGGTTGTTCCGTCGCATACGAAAGGCCGAAGCCAGTCGGACTAACGACGGTGGCCATGTCGGCCTTTGTCCTTCTTCTTATCCCTGTGTTTGTCTTTCTTCTTGCCTCTGCCACGTTCGTCATCGTCGTCCTGATCTTCCTCACGACCGATGACAGGGTCGCCCTGCGAGGCATCGCTCAGCGGGCACAGCTCGCCGCCGTCTCTGCTTGCCCCAGCCATGACCTCGAAGTCGCCTTTGACCAGACCAGGGCCTATCGGCTGAGAGCAACTTGTGTGTATCTGTGCATGGAACGCGCCGTCGACGTAGATCTTGATCTCGGTTCCGAGGGTGCCGTTCTTGTCTTCGCCGTAGACGGTGAACTCCCCGCCGGGCGCAACGTTATCGCGGAGGGCGACTGGTT
>JABMSA010000674.1 GCA_013202185.1 Planctomycetota bacterium | reverse complement strand
CATCCGAAAACGCTGTGTGGCCCGGCCCGACGATCACCGGCAGATACTGCTTCAGAAGCTGGGGCTCAAGCTGCCGCAGCAACTGGAAGTGACGGACATGTAGTGAAAACTTTTCCGACCGATCCGGGCTGCCTGAAGGGGCCGATGCCTGCCGAGCGTAAGCTCGGCGAAGCTGCCCGAAGGGCAGCCAACGACTTACGACTTCTGTTTTGCCCTAACTGCGGAAGTTGGGCTAGTCGCCGAAGCTGGTGCCGACGTCGCGGGCGGCGCGGATGATGCTCGAGTCGGGGTCGATGAGCTTGGGCCCGGCCACGGCGGCCTCGAGCGGCACGGCCACGATCTCGTTGCCCTTGAGGGCGACCATCTTGCCGTGCTCGCCGCGTGCGATAAGGTCGGCGGCGAGAGCGCCGAAGCGGGTGGCGAGGATGCGGTCGAAGGCGGTTGGCGTGCCGCCGCGCTGGAGGTGGCCCAGCACGGTTACGCGACTCTCGATGCCTGTGGCGTCTTCAACGTCGTCGGCCACCTTTCCGCCCACTCCCCCCAGGCGGATGGGCATGCTGGGGTCGTTGACGCGTTCCTTGATCACCTGCCCGCCCTCGAGCGACCTGGCCCCCTCGGCGGCCACGATGATGCTGAACAGGCGGCCGTCGGCCAGGCGGGCCTCGATCTTCTTGCAGATGCCTTCGATGGTGTAGGGGATCTCGGGCACGAGGATGATGTCGCCCCCGCCGGCGATGCCCGCGTTCAGGGCGATCCAACCGGCGTTGCGGCCCATTGTTTCGATCACCATTACACGATGGTGCGACATCGCCGTGGTGTGAATGCGGTCGATGGCCTCCGTTGCGATCTGAACGGCGGTGTCGTGCCCGAATGTGAAGTCCGTTTCGCGTAGGTCGTTGTCGATTGTCTTGGGCACGCCCAACACGCGCAGGCCCTTCTTGGCGAGGTCGAGCGCTATCGACTGCGTGCCGTCGCCCCCGATGGTGACAAGTGCCTCGATGCCCATCTTCTCGGCGTTCTCGAGGGTGGCGTCGGAGCGGTCCTCGACGACGGTCCGGCCGTCTTTTTCAACGAGGCACTTGAACGGATTAGCCTTGTTGCTGGTGCCGAGTATGGTGCCGCCCTGCGTGAGGATGCCGGATACGTCGTTGGCCGAGAGCATCTGGGCGCGTTTTTCGATCAGCCCCAGGAAGCCGTCTTTGATGCCTACCACCTCGATGTTGTGCATCTTGATGAGGCTCTTGGTTACCGCGCGAATGACTGCGTTGAGGCCGGGGCAGTCTCCCCCGGCGGTGAGTACGCCTACGCGTTTGATCGACGATGCCATGATGCCGCTCCTTTGCAGACGGTTGTCCTTGCGTTATGGCCGGTATCTTGTGCTTCTATTATACTATCTTTTGGGCTTTGGTTGGCTTCAGGTGTATCTGTTTACGATGGGCATGCGCCTGTCGCGGCCGAATGCCTTGGGCGTTATCTTCAGGCCCGGCGGCGCCTGCCGGCGCTTGTACTCGTTGCGGTCGACCAACCCCGCCACCCTGGCCACGAGCCCGGGGTCGAATCCCATTTTCTCGATCTGGGCGCGGCTCTTGTCTTTCTCGATGTATGCATCGAGGATCTGGTCGAGAACGTCGTAAGGCGGGAGGGAGTCTTCGTCTTTCTGATCGGGCCTCAGCTCGGCCGACGGCGCCCTGTCGATTATGCTCTGCGGAATGTAATCGGCGCCGGCCTGCCGGTTGCGATGCTCGGCCAGCTTGTATACCCACGTCTTGGGGACGTCCTTGAGGATGCTGAATCCGCCGGCCATGTCGCCGTAGAGCGTGCAGTAGCCGGTGCTTGTTTCGCTCTTGTTGCCGGTGGTTATCACGAGCCAGCCGAATTTGTTTGAGAGGGCCATCAGGAGGTTGCCGCGTATCCTGGCCTGGATGTTCTCTTCGGTGGTATCGGGTGCAAGCCCGTCGAACACGTCTGCGAGGTCGTCGAGGTAGGCCCGAAAGGCGTTTTCTATCGGCAGCGTGATAAGGCGAATGCCGAAGTTCCGGGCTGTGCGGCCCGAGTCGGAGAGTGTGGCGTTGGAGGTATAGCGCGACGGCATCGTGACGCCGATGACGTTTTCGCTGCCGAGCGCGTCTACGGCTACGGCCGCCGTCAGGGCCGAGTCGATCCCGCCGCTGAGGCCTATGGTGACCTTTTCGAAGCGGTTCTTGACGACGTAATCGCGCAGGCCCAGCACCAGCGCGCAATATACTTCTTCCCACCGCGCCAGCCCCGGCGCAACTCGGCATGCAACCTGTGGCCGGTCGTTTTGACGCTTGTATGGCTGCAGCTTGCGCGCGGCCACCGGACCGCCCCCCGGCGGCGCGCTCTTGCGGGGGCCGCGAACGGCCGAGAGGTCGAGATCGGCCACCACGAGGTCCTCTTCAAACTGCGTGCCCATGGCAATCATCTTTCCCGTTGGGCTTATGATCATGCTGCCGCCGTCGAAGATGAGCTCGTCCTGCCCGCCCACGAGGTTGGCGTAGCAGACGTATGCGCCCGTGGCGCGGGCGCGGGCGCGCAGCATCTTCTGCCTGCCAGGGTGCTTGCCGGCGTGGTACGGCGAGCTTGAGATGTTGACGATCACGCCTGCCCCGGCGCCGACCTGGGCGAGGTGCGGGCCGTCATTGAGCCAGATGTCTTCGCATATGGAGACGCCGATGCCCGCCTCGCCGAGATGCCAAACGATGTTTTCCTCGCCGGGCGCGAAGTAGCGCTTCTCGTCGAACACGCCGTAGTTTGGCAGCAACTGCTTGCAGTAAACGCCGACGATCCTCTTGCGGTGCAGCACCGCCGCCGCATTATGGACCTGCCCGCCGCGATTGTAAACGCACCCGGCGACTACCGTGATGCCGTCGGCGCAGGATGCCAGGCGCCGGAGGGCTGCCTTGCTGTCGGCAACGAAATGCGGCCGCAGGAGGAGGTCCTCGGGCGGATAGCCGGTGAGGCACATCTCGGGGAAGGCGACCAGGTCGGCGCCCAGGGCCTTGGCCATCTCGATGTACTTGCACATCAGCTCGCGGTTGCCGGCAAGGTCGCCCACGGTGGGATCAACCTGCGCCAGCGCCACGCGAAACGGGATGGCGGCCGCTGCTGACCTTGATTTCTTTTCGTTCACTGCAACAGGTCCGGAGTATTACGCGCCGTGCGGGCAACTAAAACTCTCACGTGTAGATTTTACGCGCAGCGAGGGAAAAGTCAACGCAAAAGCAAGCGCGGGGGTATCCGGACGTTGGAATGCGAGGCGAACACGGCCGTCGGGCGAAACGCCGGCGCAGGGCGCGTGCTCACGTCACCCGAGATCCTCTTCCGTGTAGAATCGGTCGCGCCCGCGCTCTTTTGAGAGGTAGAGCGCCTTGTCGGCGCGGGCTATGAGGGCCTCGGGTGTGTCGGTCTTGTTTTGCATGGCCACTCCGGCCGAGAGCGCGGCCGAGATAGTTATTTCCCTCACCTGCGAGCGGTACTGCCAGCGGGAATGCCTGATCTTTGTGAGGATGTTGTCGCAGAAGGCCGCGCCTTTTTGCAGCGATGCTTCGGGCAGCATAATGACGAATTCCTCGCCGCCGTAGCGCGCAAGGAATGCGGGCGCAACCACCTGTTCTCTGAGCGCGTGAGACAGCTTTATCAGGAGCGCGTCGCCGATGATATGACCGTGAGTGTCGTTGACCTTCTTGAAGTGGTCGATGTCGGCCACGATCAGGCACCACGGCTTGTCGGGGTCAAACGATGAGAGGGCCTTGGCAATGAACAGGTTGAACGCTCTGCGATTGCTCAGGCTGGTGAGGCCGTCCTTGAGCGACTCGGCGCGGCTTCGCTTGAGTTCTGTTTCGAGATGCTGAATGCGGCTGCCCGCGTCCTTGACCTGACCGCGCGAGTGCTGCACCTCCTTCTTGAGGACCTTGGTTGTTTCCCTGATGCTGTTGGCGATTGCCTCGATCTTCTTTGAAAACTGTACCGGCTCGCCATCGGCCACAATGACGTCATGAAGATCGTCCATATGTGTATCGAGCGAATTCCCGGCGTTCGCGTTCACTTCGGCTATGCTTTTTATGCTGTCACCGAGCGCCTCGACGATGCGCCGCATTTCGTTTTCCTGGTCTTTTAACCCAACCTGGGGGTCTATTTCGGCTACTGCGGCTGAGCAGAGATTTTCCATGCTCTTGCACAGGGCGGCCAGCTCTGAGGCATCCGTGGCCTTTTTCACCTCTGAAATGTGCGCGTAGAGGCCATCGCGAAAAGACGCTGGGAACCCTGGAACGCGAATCAGGCTTCTTATCAGCGTGGCGACGATCTCGTGATGCTCGCTGATTACTTGTTGCAGATCTGGCTGGGTGGCCGTCTTGGTATCCGCGTCTGGCATACCGAAATTCTCCGTCATCTGGCAGGTTTGATCCTGACCCTTCTGTCGTGTAGCTCGAGACGACCTTCGGCAAAAAGCCTGATCGCCTCCGGATATGCAATGCACTCCTGCTCGAATACACGTGCAGCGAGCGTGTCGGCAGTGTCGTCGTCCAGCACGGGTGCCGTCCGCTGGATAATGATCGGTCCGTGGTCATAGATATTATCGGCAAAATGCACGGTACATCCAGAAACCTTGCTGCCATATTCCAGTACCGCATCGTGAACGTGATGGCCGTAATACCCATGTCCACAAAATGCGGGTATCAGAGCCGGATGTATGTTCATCACCTTGCCGAGGTACTTATCCGGCACCCTGTAAAAATGCATGAATCCCGCCAGCACAACGAGATCGGGCCCGTACTGCGAAAGCAGCCTGGTGATCGCATCGCCAAACGATTCCGAGTCGGCGTATTCCTTGCGCTGCACGCAATGTGTGGCTACGCCGCGCTTTCTTGCTTTCTCGAGGCCGAGCGCGTCGGGCCGCGAGCCGATGACGACGGCGACTTCGGCCGGGAGGCCCCCGGCGTCGATGTGCTCGAAGAAGTTGTCGAGCGTTCTTCCGCTGCCCGACAGCAACACACCAAGCTTGATAATGCTCTGACCCATCTTATTCCAAATGAGGCGAGGCTACCCTCGCACCACGGTGGCGCACCGCTCGCAAATGTCCGGATATTCCGGATCAGCTCCCACGCTCTCGCGCAAGTTCCAGCAGCGCTCGCATTTCGTATGGGCGGAGCGCTTCACCATTATCCGCAGCTCGGCAATATCCACCCCCGGCGCCGCACCGGCCGGCTCGTCGCCGGCTAGCTCCACTTCCGAAACGATGAACACTTCCGACAGCATAGCTTCGTACTGCGTCAAGAGGCCCAGCAGGTCGGCGTCCGTCGTATGAAGCACCACGGATGCCTCCAGCGATGACTTGACCTCTCCGGCGTTTCGAAGCTTTTCGATCTCTCGCGCCACTTCGTCGCGCACCTTGCTCAGCCTTGCCCAGCGCCCCTCGAGGTCGGTGTCGATCAGGGCGTCGTCGACCTCGGGCAGCAGCTCGAGGTGCGGGCTCTCGGCCCCGCCCAGATGCTGCCGCGCTTCCTTCCAGGCGTCCTCGACCGAATACACGAGGATCGGCGCGAGCACCTTTATCAATACATCGAGCACGCCGCACAGCACGGTCTGCGCCGAGCGGCGCTCCAGCGACTTCGCCGGCGAAGCGTAGAGCCTGTCCTTCAGGATGTCAAGATAAAACGAACTCATATCGACGGCGCAGAAATTGTGCACCAGGTGGTAAACCCGATGAAACTCGTACGATTCATAAGCCGCCCTGCACTGCCCCAGGAGGCTCTGCGTGCGGCTGCCCGCCCAGCGGTCGATCTCGGGCATATCGGCCGCATCCACCCGATCCGCGCCCGGGTCGAAATCGTTCAGATTGCCCAGCACATAACGGATCGTGTTGCGAATGCGCCGGTAGCCGCTGGAGAGGTGGGCGATGATGTCGAACGACAGGTTGATGTCTTGCCGGTAATCCACCGACGATACCCACAGCCGGAAAATGTCGCCGCCGAACCGCTTGAGCACGTCCGCGACCGAGATGAAATTGCCGAGCGACTTCGACATTTTCTCGCCCTTCTCGTCGACTACAAAACCGTGCGTGAGGACGGTCCTGAACGGCGCGGCGCCGTCGGCGGCGGTGGCGGTGAGCAAGCTGAGCTGAAACCACCCCCGGTGCTGATCGGTGCCCTCGAGGTAGAGATCGGCCGGCCAAGTGAAGCCGCCGTGCTTCACGACCGATCGATGGCTCGAGCCCGACTCGAACCAGACGTCGAAGATGTCGGTTTCCTTGCGGAATTGATTGCCGCCGCACTCGCCGCAGGCATAGCCCTCGGGCAGGATCTCGGAGGCGTCGGTAGTGAACCAACTGTTGCTGCCGTGCTCGGCAAAGTAATCGCGCACCGCCAGAACAGTCTCGCGGCTGAGGATCACCTCGCCGCATTTTTCGCAGTAGAACGCGGGGATCGGAATGCCCCACACACGCTGCCGTGAGATGCACCAGTCGGGCCGCTGCTCGACCATCGTTCGGATGCGGGCCTGCCCCCAGCCGGGGATCCAGCCCACGCGCCCGATCTCGCCGAGCATCTTTTCGCGCAGGTCCTGGTGGCTCACGCTCACGAACCACTGCTCGGTGGCGCGGAAAATGACCGGCTGCTTGCAGCGCCAGCAGTGCGGATAGCTG
>JABMSA010000673.1 GCA_013202185.1 Planctomycetota bacterium | reverse complement strand
GTGAGATAGAACAGCACTTCCTTCACGCGGCGCGTGAGGCTCCCGGCCGGATCGATCTTCTCGGCGAGGGCGATTGTGTACTGACGGATGGCCGCCTGCTTGAGCTTGAGGTCTGCTCCGGCTTCGCGGCGTGCATCGAGGGCGAGGGCCCGGGCGTCGGCGGCTTCGGCCCGGGCCATCCGCTGGGCCTTGAGGATTTCGGTGAGGCGGCGTTCCCAGTCGCCCAGCGCCTTCTGCCTCGAGGCGATCTTCCGGGCGGGATCTTCGATCTTGATCGTGTATTTGGGGGTGGCCGCTCTGCCGGACGCGGGCACTGCGTTGTCGGTCGCTTCGGCATAGTAAGTGATCTTCGTGCCCGGTCCGTACTTGCGCGCGTCGAGGTGCCAGTCGTGTGTCGCCGCGAATTCCTTTCGGCGCAGCCCGGGCCAGTCGCGCAGCCTTCGTATTGGTGCATCCTCGGCGTCCTGAAAGAATATCGCGACCTCGCTGAGCCCGTAATCGTCGGCGGCGCGGAGCGCAAGCTTCAGGGTGTCGCCCGGTGCGGCGGTGATTTCCTTTCGATCGTGCGTGAATCTGATCACCGGCTTGCGGTCGGGCAGGGCCGTGATCGTGCGCGAGATGGGATCCTTGTTGGCGTAGCCGTCGGAATCCTCGATGCGAATCGAGTAAAATGAATCATTCTTGATGGTGATGCTCGCGCTGCCGAAAGGTGGGTTTTCGGCGTCGGGCTCGAGGGGCAGGATCGTATCGCCGCCGAGAAGGACGTGCCCCTTCGCGATGTCCTTGGTCGAGGCGACCCTGACGGTGGCAATGGTGCCGACGACGGCGCGTATGTCGCCGCGCGCATCTTCCTCGAGCACGTCGGCCATCCCGGTGTAGGATGGAAAGCGATAGGCGATGTCGAGTCGCTCGACGGCCGGCCGGCTGGCAACCGTCACGCTGAACCAGCGCGTTTCGCTGTCGCCTATCTTCAGCCGGTATTCGAATGGCGACCGGACGTCCTTGATGCAGTACGCAAGTTTATCGTCGGCGACGGGACTCATTTGCCTTGCTGTGGGGTCCGCCTTGTGGTCAGGCGCGTATAGTATCAGGCCATCGATGTCTTTTTTGGCGGTTTGGAAGGTGGCGGATACTGCAAGGTCTTCGCCGTGGAAGATCCGTGTGTCGCCGGGCTCGACGCTTACGATCTTCACGCTCCCGACGACGGGCGTGTAGTGGAACGGATTGAGCAGCCTCTCGATCGCGTTGGCAAGGCGCTCGTTGTACGATGCGCCGAGCAAGAGCAGCGCGAATACGGCCGCGCAGAAAAACGAAGCGCCGCCGGTTCGGGCCAGCCGGCGCTTGTTCACGGATTCATTCAGCCGGAAAGCTTTGCTTTCGCGGAGGGTGTCGGCGATGACCCGCTCGACGAGCACCGGGCTGACGGCGAGGTCGTCCTTGCCGAGCTGAACGCTGTTGATGAGCGAATTCCGGAGTTGGGGAAACTTGCCTTCGATATGGACTGCCACCTGCTCGTGCGACAGCCTGCGGCGCAGTACCCCGGCGACAAGCACCAGGCACGCAGCCACCCCTGCCGCGTAGACGGCCCACAGCATCAGATGGAAAGCGGAAGCAATGGCGGGAACGGTCGGGTGAAAGGTCAGCTCGCAAAGCACGGCCGCCACCGGCACGCCGAGCGCCACGCACGCCAGCAGGAGGGTCCGCTCGGCCAGGCGAACGGCCTTCAGGTGCCGGGCGACACCCTCGAGCAGGCCAAGCAGTGCGCTGTAACGGCCGCTGTGTTGCTTTTGCACGGGGCGTTTGCTCCTAGACCGGGCGAGCCGGAACTAAAAAAGATGAACCACGGAGACACAGAGCACACGGAGACGAAGAATAACTTGCCATGAAGCACTAGACCGCCCCGTTGGGGCTCCAGACGGTGCGTGTCTGCAGGGCGAGATGTGCTCCGGCATCATAGTCCTACAGTCCTATTGTCCCACTTAGCGGCACGGCCCAAGGGCCGGATCGACGACGACGACGAGGACGACGACGAGGACGATTCGGAGACCCATAGTCCCACAGTCCTATTGTCCCACTTAGCGGCACGGCCCAAGGGCCGGATCGACGACGAGGACGATTCGGAGTCCTACAGACCCACAGACCCACCGACCCACAGACCCCCTAATGTGTCAATGCGTAAACGATGACGTTGGCGCCGATCCTGAGTGCGTCGTGCGGGCTGTAGCCGAGAGAGTAAGGATGCGCGATTCCCTCCCAGCCGTTGCCGAGATCGTAGGGGCTGTAGATGACGCAAAGCTGCCCGCCCACGGTAACGCCCTCGATGACCGGCGTGACGAGGTCCGGGTTCTGCTCGCGCATCCAATCGCTGTAGCGCACCTTGCCGATGCTGTAGAGCGACGTGAACAGCGGGTGATCCGTCGGCAGCTTCTGGAGCGCGGTGTTGTCGAACGCCTTGGCCAGCTCGCGGCGGAATGCGGCGTCAAACGCCTTCCGACCGCAGCACGCGTTGGCGAGCATCACTCCGCCGTTTCGGAAGTAGCTGCGGAGGGCCGTTATCTCCTGGTCGGCGAACTCGAAGTCCTCGTGGCCGGTCATGTATATGAATGGATACTTGAACGCGTCGACGTTTCGCAGGTCGACGTCGGCCCGGGCAAACTGCACGTCGATGGTTGTGTTGGCCTCGAGGAACTTCAGGAGGTTGGGCACGGCCGTCGGGTCGGGGTCCCAATCGCCGCCGTGGATCACCTGTCCGAAAACAAGCTGCTCGCGCGTCGGCTCGTCCTGCTCGTGATACACCTTTTGCGTGCTGTAGGTCTTGCCATACTGGTAGCTTGCGAGGATGTATGTTATTATACTCGTGCCGATCTTGGTGGCGTCTTCGATGTCTATTCGTTTGCCTTGCGGGTGCTCGTGCCGCGCCCATCCGCAGCTCATGTCGTGCGTGCTGAGGACCACCGCCAGCCTGCAGCCCAGCCTCATTCCCCTGAGGTTGGGCTTTCCCTTGCGGGGCGCCTTGCCCTCTTCCTTGTAGGTGATCTTTTCGACCTCGTAAAAGCAATGATACAGCGGATCGTCGGGGCTGATGACGCGGAAGGGCCTGTCGGGGAAGATCTTCTTCACGTTTCTCACAAACGCCACCGAAAACTCATTCGCCCCGCAGCAGGCGTCTCCGATGAGCGTTCCGCCGTCGCGCAGGTACCATCCGAGCCGCCGGAGTTCCTCGTCGCTGAACGCAAAATCCTTGTGGCCGGTGAAGTACAGCGCGGGCAGCTCGGCGGGATTGAACGAGAAACCCGGGAGGGGCGTCTCGATATAGCGATAGCTGACGCCGAGCTTCGAGTTGGCGAAATTCAGCAGGTGGTGCATGTCGGTGGTGTCGCTGCGCCAGTCGAGGTAGCTGAGCCGCCGGCCGTCGTCGGTGGTCACCCACACCTTTTTGCCGTATTGGATTTTTCCAATGAGTGCGGGCTTTGCGGGTTCGCGTTTGCGTTCGGAGCGTCTCAGCGGCGTGGCGGGCAGCGGCAGCGGCGGGAGGCCTTCGCCGGCCTTGATCCTGCTGGGTTTCGGCGGCGGGGGCGGCTCCCAGTCGGCAAACGTCGGCCCCGCGAGCCCCACCAAAAAAGCAGCCACAACACCCAAGGCCACCAGGCAGAATATTTTCCGTGTGTTCATTTTCTTGTCCTCTTCGGCAACCGGTGAATCGGCAACATTCATGCCAACCGGCCGACTTCTACTAAAGGTTACACCACAAGAGGGTGGTTGTCAAGGAAAATGTTGTTGCGAAACGCGGCCGAAAATGCACTTGGCGGCGGCGCCTAATCGAGGTTGTTGCAGACTTCCCGCCAATTGTCATCGATATTGTGACCTGAGCTTCACGGCGCCGGTTTGGTTCGTTGCTGCAAATGCTCTGCAATGCTCGAGACATCCCAACTCCGCCGATTATATCACCGGGCGCTGCGTGTGTCAAGCGGCTTTTTCCCACAATCGAGGTAGCAGCAGCCACCCGCATTGCGTGCAAGCGCAATAACCGGTTGTGAAAACAGAGCTTACAGCACAGCATGGGGCGTTTGTCCTGCCATTTCCCACAAATTTTGTAGCGGATGAAATATTGCGATACCGGCCGTTAGGGGCAGAAGGCATCGCTGTGCCGCCATACTTGCATATCGCGGCAAATCCGGCACGCGGTTTGCAGTAATCCACGGCGACAGTCATTGGATTATTTCACACGCGCAAGCGGGGAGCAGCCTGAAACGACTGCTTTTCGACGGCCAAACGCCCCCGGGAAGCAGACGAGGAGACTGCAATGAGCGACGCATATCTGGATTGTGCCGTTAGGGTGACGCCTGTTGAGGAAGCAAGTCATCATGAGGTAGAAGAAGCAGCCAGGCGGGCGAACGAGAGAAGGTCTGTCGAAGGCGTGTCTACATCGGTACGCAAGGCGGGCTTTCACCGGCCGGGTCCGTTTGATTCTGTCAGGGTGCTCGATGTCGGGTCGGGCGGAATCAGTTTTGAATCGCCCGACGCGATATCAACCGGCCAGAAGGTGGAGCTGCTGATAGACACGCCCGTGCGCAGCAGCATACCGGCCGCAGGAAGGGTGAAGTATTGCATACGCTGGGCCGACTGCTTCCGCGTCGGGGTCGAGTTTGTGGATATCAGCACGGCGCACCGCAGGATGCTGACAAGGGAGTTTTTCGAGTTGCCGGACTGATCGCCACCTGCTGAAGCTCAGCCACAATTCATGAAGGTCCGGGCCTGCTGTCGAGGCATCTCGCGGCGGGTCCGGATTTTTTTGTTCGCCTCCTGTAAAGATGCGCTCGCGGTGCCGGCGCCTACAAGACATTTGTCCCTCCCCACAGCTTTCTTTGGCGCTTTTGCCTTGAAAGACCCCCCTCGATGCGCAATACTTGTGTTTGGAGCGATCGAAGCGCGGCTAATGGCGCAAGACGAGGAAACAGCGCACACGGAGAAAGGAGAGGACGCAATGGATACCGGAGCAAATTGCATCAAGAGGACGGCGGCGTGCATCGGCCTGGTCATGATGATTTCGGTGGCGGCGATGGCGGCCGACGGCATCAACATGCTCGGCAGGCAGAGCCAGAACGAGGGCATGTGGGTCCTGCCGGCGCCGGACGAGGTGATCATCGACGGTGATCTCGCCGAGTGGGACTTGTCGGGGCGCATCTGGAGCTTCGTCGATGTAGCCATGCGCGATGAGTATTCCGTCGAGACGGCGACAATGTGGGACAAGGATAACCTCTACTTCGCCCTGAAGTGGAAAGACCCCACGCCGATGAACAGCAGGATCCACCCGAGGGCCGAGTCCTTTTACTGCTGGGAGTCGGACTGCGTTCTCATGCATTTCCGAACAGACACCATCAAGAAGGTCAAGGCCTGGTACTATGCTCCCGAAGAGCTGAACTCGGTGATGATTGACAGGTGTGGGGGCCGGGACGATCCGAGCGTCAAGGATGGGGACGTCTATTACAACGAGACCGGCAAGCTCGAGCAAGGGGTCGAGACGGCCTATCGCGTGGATGCCGACGGCAAGGGCTACGTGCAGGAGATGAAACTGCCGTGGTCACTTATTTACGACAAGCCGCCGTTGGTCGTGCCGGGCATGAGATTCCAGGTGATGTTCGGATTCTATTGGGGAGATCGTAGCGGCAAGGCATACTTCATTCATAGATACGCCGACAACCTCCAACCGGGCGTCACGCACCGGCGCGATGTTTGGGAGGCTTACAACGAATGGGGCAATGCGGTGCTGCTCGGCGCGGGTGACGTGCCGGTGCGTCGATACGCCGAGGGTATTGACCGGCCGGGAGGGCTTGTGCCTGTTCGAGCGACAATACCCAAGGACGCGGCACGTTTTACCATTGCCATAGACAACGCGGCGGGAAAGCGCGTGCGCAACCTTGCCGCCGATTTTGATTCCGAGGAATACACGGTTGCGATCAAGGGCAACGAGCGTACCGTTGATGTGATGTGGGACTGCCTGGACGACGAGGGCAAGCTCCTGGAGCCGGGATCATACAGTGTCAAGGGCCTCACACACAATGGCCTGGGAGCGCTCTACGAGATGTCCTTTTACAACCCGGGAACGCCACCATGGCGGACGAGGGACGGCAGCGGAGGCTGGGGCACCGATTACTACTCGCCAAGCGATGTTGCGGCATCGGGCGATTGGGCCTTTGTGTCTTATAAGGCTATGATAATAGGCGATGGCATCATGGGCATCGGCCCCTACGGCAGGAAAAAATGGGGCGGGAGGACCACTTCCACGTTCATTACGGCGGATCGAGATTACGTTTACGCAGTAATAGGGCTCACTCTTTGTCGCTTCGCCAAAACCGACGGCTCTTTCAAGTTCATGCGCATTCCCGGCCAAGACCGAAGTTGGCCGTTGCTCAAGCGCATGCTGGACCGAAGGTACTACGGCAGTGTGCAGGCCATTGCCGCCTACAACGGCAAGGTGGTTTTCGCACTCAGCTCCAACGAACTGGCCGTGATGAGCACCGAACCCGCAAAACTCGTCAGGCGCATAAAAGTACGGAAGCCCACAGCGGCGGCATTCGACAAGAACGGCAAACTCTACGTTCTCTCGGCCGGAAAGCTCAACAAGGTCGATCGGACAACCGGCCGGCTTTCCCAGGTGACACCCGTGGACTTCGGCGAGTCATGCTCGATGGCAACCGACACCGACGGGAACATCCTGGTGATGGATGCCGGCCCCGACTGCCGGATCAAGGCTTTCACGCCGAAGGGCGAGCCGGCATATACCGTGGGCATCAAAGGCGGCAGACCGCGCAGCGGCCCTTTCCGCAAGGAGGGCTTGCTGCCGATGGCGCGCATAGCGGTAGACGGCAAGGACCAAATCTGGGTGGCGGAGCTTTGGCTGTTTCCGAGGCGGGTATCGGTGTGGGGCCGAGACGGCAAGCTGATCCGCGATTACATCGGCTGCACCGGCTACGCAGGCGCCGGCACCTACCTCCACGACCAGGACCCAACCCTCGCGTACGCGGGTCCCAACGAGATCAAGCTCGATCATGACAAACACACGTGGGATGTGACCCAGGTACTGTGGGTGCCCGATGAAGACGCCGGCGAACGCTTCAGGGTCGATCCCAGCGGCGCCGACAACGCGCAACGCTTCACAGGCGACGTGGGCTTCGGCCCGTGCGAGTACATGTACTCGCACCACAACAGCACGCACGTCGTTTACATGGAGCGCAAGGGCCGCTGGCAGCCAGTGGCCGCAGTGGGGCCGGTGATTGGATTCTCCGGAAAGAAAAACAGTCGGGGCACGGTCATTGACCAACCTTCCGGTAAGTTCGAGGGACTCGACCTCAACCGGGGTGTTTTCTGGTACGACCGCAACGGCAACGGCATTGCCGAGCGCAACGAGTGCGAGCTGGCCGACGGAAACATCCCCCTCCACAGCGGCTGGGGCGGCCGAATCAGCAAGGAATTGGTAATCTATTGCAGCGACGCTCCTAATGGCATCACGGCTTACAAGCCAACTGCCATCACGCCCGACGGCGCACCCATGTACGGCCCGGCCGGCAT
>JABMSA010000672.1 GCA_013202185.1 Planctomycetota bacterium | reverse complement strand
CCGCGTCACTCAGCGTCCTTTGTTATGAACATAATCTCACCGACCAGCCTGCCATCGCTTTGTGGAACTCTGCCACACACGAAACATTCGACCCGGCCACCCAACCAAGACGCTGGCGTCGTAAGGCCCATGAAAAGGTGGGCGATTCAGCGATGGAAGAACGAAGGAGGAGAGATTCCAAGCGAACAGCGGAATCAAGAACGCGTGGCGCTGTTAGCCCATATGAAATGGCGCTTCAGGAAGGGGCATAGCCCAATGAAAAAGCTCATTGTTTTCGACCTGGATGGCACGCTTGCAAAAAGCAAATCATCTCTTGATGCCGAGATGTCCACACTGCTCAGTGCGCTTCTATGTGTGGTGAAGGTGGCGGTCATATCCGGCGGCAACTGGCCGCAATTCCAAAAACAAGTGCTCTCCCTTCTTCCCCAAGACCAGCACCTGAAGAATCTGTCGCTTCTGCCCACCTGCGGAACAAAGTTCTATAAATATCATTCAGGCTGGGAACAGCTCTATGCGGAAGATTTCACCGACGAGGAGAAAACGAAGATTATCGGTTCCTTGAAGCAAGTGATCGAGTCATCGGACTTTAAGGCCGAAGAGACTTGGGGAGAGCAGATCGAAGACCGGGGAAGCCAGATTACGTTCTCCGCCCTGGGGCAGCAGGCACCCCTCGAAGAAAAGAAAAAATGGGACCCTGATTTCGCCAAACGGAAAAAGATAAAAAAACTCCTTGATGAACTTATCCCCGGGTTTTCCGTGCGCCTGGGCGGCACGACATCCGTTGATGTCACCAAGCCCGGCATCGACAAAGCCTACGGGATTAGAAAGCTCCGCGACATTCTCGGCATTGCCATTGAGGAGATGATCTTCGTCGGGGATGCCTTGTTCCCCGGGGGTAACGACTACCCGGCCAAAGAAGCAGGTGTCGAGTCGATCCAAGTCAGGGATACTGAGGAGTCAAAACGGGTGATTGAAACGATAATCGCATGTTTGTGTGGCGTGCAACCCAACAAACTTCGCGAGGAGGAAAGTCGATGAGTGGTTTCCGATTGCAACGTTTGGGGCTGCTCATAGAGCCGGAACCAGGTAATCCGCAGGAGGTCGAAGGAATTCTGAATCCCGCTACAGTTCGCGGCCCTGATGGTCAGCTTTACCTTTTCCCACGGCTCGTTGCGAAGGGTAACTATTCGCGCATCGGCATCGCCCGCGTTAAGTTCAACGAATCTGGCGATCCGTGCGGAGTCGAGCGGCTCGGGATTGCGCTCGAGCCTGAAGTGGATTACGAGCGGCGATCTGACGGCAGCGGCGGTTGCGAGGACCCGCGGATCACATTCGTGGAACGGTTCCAGCGTTATGTGATGACTTACACGGCGCTTTCCCCGATAGGCCCGCGAATCGCGCTGGCCGTATCGGAGGATTTGTTTCACTGGAAGCGTCTGGGGCTGGCTACCTTCGAGCCCTATGACGGCATCGATTTCGTCCACGTGGACAACAAAGATGCCAGCCTCTTCCCTGTCGCCATCCCTAATCACTCTGGGAAAATGCAGTTGGCCATCCTGCATCGCCCCCTTTTCCCCGGCACTCGTCCCGAGGAAACCGCCCTCCAGAGCGCGTCCCGGGTGGTGGATCTCGATCATGAAAGCATCTGGATTTCTTACTGCCCGATGGTCTTGGAGGGCCTCGAACCGAATCACCTTGGTCTATTTAACTCCCATCACCGGCTGGCGACCCCCGTATCGCCTTGGGAGCGGCTCAAAATCGGCGGCGGCACGCCGCCCATCCTAACCCGGCACGGGTGGCTGATCATTTACCACGGCGTGAGCAAAATTGCGGAGCCGGGTAACGAAGGACGTCAGTTATGCTACTCGGCTGGGGTGATGGTGCTCTCGAAGGAGCATCCGCGCATGATCCGCTATCGGTCGCCGGAACCGGTGCTGACACCGCAGTCGCCGGAAGAGCTTCGTGGAACCATCGCCAACGTCGTGTTCCCGACCGGCATCGACCGGCGCGACGATCTCGGCTCGCCGGACCGTTTCGACATTTACTATGGGATGGCTGACAACCGGATCGGAGCGGCACGCCTTGACGTGCCGGACCACTTGCCGCCCGGGGCACTCGCCGACGGCGATGGACCAAAGACCGGGGGGCAAGAATGAAACATCAAGCAAAGCCTACGAATCTCGGTGCGGTGGTCTCGGTGCGCGGCAGTGTCGTAGATATACGCTTTGATGCACATTTGCCGCCCATCTACTCTTTGCTTCACGCGAAGGAGGGAGAAATTGCCATCGAGGTTTTAGCTCAACTTGACGCGCATCGCGTGCGTGGAATCGCGCTGACCCCCACCCAAGGCCTCGCCCGCGGCATCGCGGTGGAAGACACGGGCGGACCGTTGAAGGCGCCGGTCGGCAAGGGAATTCTCTCGCGAATGTTCGACGT
>JABMSA010000671.1 GCA_013202185.1 Planctomycetota bacterium | reverse complement strand
GGCGTTGTATTGTCGCGTTGTCTATGAGCCTTGTGCCGCCGATCTTCACCGCCAGGGCGGCCAGCGCAGGCCCTTCGATGACGCCCAGCGGCTCGAGCGTCTCCGGATCGGCGATCACTACATAATCTATTGTAGCCGATTTGACCCCCGCTATCAAGTCTTTCATAGCATCGATCACGTTGCCCGCGCCGATTTCGCCGTCGGCCGCCATTTGTTCCGCCAACGCGAGCGCGCGGCTCAGGCACAGGGCGTCGGCGCGCTCGGGTGCGCTGAGGTATTTGTTGCGCGAGCTGATCGCAAGGCCGTCGGCCTCGCGGATCGTGGGGCACACCTCGATGCGCAGCGGCATGCAGAGGTCGGCGACCATCCTCCCGACGAGCACCGCTTGCTGATAGTCTTTCCGGCCGAAGTATGCCGTGTGGGGCGCCACGATGTTGAACAGCTTGCAGCATACGGTGAGCACGCCGCGAAAATGCCCCGGCCGCGAGGCGCCGCACATCATGCTCGTGAGCTTCTCCTGCACGACGAATGTGTCGCTGTGGTCCGCATACATTTCGCCGGCGTCGGGTGCGAAGATGGCATCGACCGACAGCCGTCCGCAATTGGCTGCGTCTTGCTCGAATGTGCGCGGATACTTGCCCAGATCCTCGCCGGGGCCAAACTGCGCCGGATTGACGAAGATGCTCACGACCACGAGGTCGTTCTCGGCGCGGGCTCGCCTGATCAGGCTGAAGTGCCCCTCGTGGAGCGCGCCCATTGTCGGCACGAAGCCAATGCTGCGGCCCGCCGCCCGGGCGTCGGCGGCGAAGGCGCTCATCGTGGCGCACGTTTCGAAGATCGCTGGGTTCATGGGTTTCAGCCCGGCAAGAAGAACGGCCGCGTCAGCCGTCGAGTTTCTCCGGGACGTAGTACTGCGTGCCGGATTCTATCTTCTCCAACTGCAGCACGAGCGTGTCGAGGTCAAACGGCTCAACGGCAAAATTGACGTGCGTTGTGTTTACAACCAGCAGCGGCGACGCATCGTAGTCGAAGAAGAAACGGTCGTATGCTTCGACGACGGCCTCGATGTAGCTGCGGGTAACGCTTGCCTCAAACTTCCTGCCTCGCGAGCGAATTCGCTTCATCAGCTCGGAGGCGGGCGCCTGCAGCAGTATCACGAGGTCGGGCCGGGGAATATTGCTCGCCAGCAGAGGATACAGGTGATTGTAAAGCATCAGCTCCTCTTCGTTGAGGCTGATACTCGCAAATATCCGGTCCTTGTCGAACATGTAATCCGACACGGTGATCCGATTGAAGAGGTCGCGCTGCGTTATCTGCTTTTGCTGCTTGTAGCGCGACACAAGGAAGGATATCTGCGTCTGAAACGCATACTTCTTGAGGTTGCCGTAGTACCGAGTGAGGAACGGATTCTCCGCCGACTGCTCGAGCAAGGCTCTGGCGCTGAGGCGCTCGGCAAGGGCCTTGGCAAGGCTTGTCTTGCCGACGCCTATCGGGCCCTCGATGGCAATGTATCGGAATTTGTCATGCAGCGGCGCGTCCACTGTTCATCTCCTCGGCCGGATGAGTCTCTCCGGCTCCTTGATCGGCTCTTGCGTCCACATGAGGTCATCGTCGAGCTGCCAGTATTTGTCGAAGAACCCCGCGCACAGGCCGCGGTTGGGCATGCCGTCCCAGTTGCCGAAGATCTCGCGATCGAGGGTACTGTCATAAATGATGTAGTCGGGCAGCATATCGAACTTGTGGTTCTCCGATAAGCTCTTGCCGTAATACTCGCCTGATTTCACCACCACGTAGCGGCCCGGCGCCAGCGGGCTGGGGTAGATCATGTTCAGGCCCAGGCCGGGGCCGGTGTATTTCTTGTTGCCGACCACAAAGGTATGGTCGCCCTCAAACTTGATCGGCAGCTTGTCCGCGATTTCGCGCAGCACGCTGTTCGTGCGCGGCGTGCCGATCAACACCAGGTTGCACTCCTTCCTCTGCTTGTCGGTGAGGTCGCGATCCCGCACCATGAGCGGATCCTTTTCCCTCTCCAGGAGCCGCGCCGACTTCACGAACGCCCGCCACTCCGACACTGCCAGCACGGCCTTGTTGTATATCATCTTGTTTTCCACTGGATTGTCCCGCGTGCCGTACACAAACACGAAGCGCGAATTGTGAACGTCCTTGATCGGCCCGCACAGCAGCGGCGTCTTCTTCAGCCCGGCCGCGCGCACCGGCGCCAACTCCAGGCGCAGCGGCGTCTTGATCGGCGGATCGAAAGTGAACGGCTTGCCCGCGACCTGCACCACTACCCGCTTCGAGCGGTCGATCAGCTTCGCCGGCGGATCAAGAACAAGCGTGGCCACGTTGCTCGTTGTAACTGTAATCTCGTTGTCGCCCGTGACCTCGACGTCGATCTTCGCTCGCTTGCCCCATCGCGCAAAGTCATCGATCGTGGCCCAGTAAGCCTTGTTGTATTTCAGCGAATAAGTTGCGAAGGTTATCTTCTTGGGCGCGGCCGGCCTGCGGCGCCCTTCCATCCACTTGAAGATGATATCCGTCGAGAACACCAACTGCCCTATCCAGTGATCCTCGCCGCGTATCGGCAGAAACGTGGCGTCGTACCCCATGGCATCGAGCTTCCCGATGAAATTCTTCGACTGCGCCACCTTCACGAGCGTATCCTGATCGCCCTGCAGCGCAAGGACGGGCAGATTGCGAAAATTCTCGGCCACGTTATCGCCAAACTCGAGGCCGATAAGCCAGCGC
>JABMSA010000670.1 GCA_013202185.1 Planctomycetota bacterium | reverse complement strand
CTGTTACAACGCGCGGTCGCACCGCCTTGCCGCCGGCCCGCTGAAGCTGATCGATGTTCCTGCGTCGTTCGTGGCGCCTATGCGGCAAGGGCACGAAACGCGCCCGCTCTCGAGGCGCGGCGCCGCGCTGCTGGGATTGCACGAAGGCATTCCCGCCACCGGGCCTTACCTCGACCACGAAGCGGGCTACCTGTCGGCGGTCGAAGGATCGCCGCGCCCGCTGCAGGTGTCGCTCGGCACGGCGTGGGTCGGGAATTACGTATGCCAGACCGGCGCACCCGCCGACGGCCTCAACCTCATGCTGCCGTCACCCGTGGGCGACGGATCGCTTGCCGTGCGCGTGATGGTCGGCGGAAACGCAAGCTGGGACTGGGCCCGCGAAACACTGCTGGACGCCGATGGTGCGAAAGCCCTGTCGCAGGCCGAGGCGGTGTTTCGGGAAGAGCTGCTGCCGCCGGAGGGCCTGGTTGCGCTGCCGTGGCTCACCCGCCCGAATCCATTCGTCCCGACGTCTTACGGCAGCGGCGCGTTTTTCGGAACGAATACCCACACCACGAAGGCCGATCTACTGCGGGCGTTAGTTGCCGGCATGTGCTTCGAGCTGGCGCACATCTTCGAGCCGGTCAAGGACTCGTGCGAGGTCGACCGCGTAGTGCTCGGGGGCGGGGCGAGCAACGGCTGGTACTTCCGCGAACTCCTGGCGGGGCTCTTCGCGCCGCTTCCGGTTTTCCGCCTGGAGGAAGACGAGACTCCGGGTGCGCGGGGTGCGCTGTATCCGTTCAGCCACAGGGCCGGCTGCGCCGGAACGCGCCGCGTGCGCCGGCCGGCGAAGCGCGTGCAGGCGCGGATACTCGAAGGCTACAGCCTCTACAATAAGATATGTGCCACGCTGTCGATGGGCTTGCCCCACGGCGGATTGCTCCACGGATATCAAAGAAGGACGCACAAATGAATCGCAAACCACGCGCCGGGCTGCTGCCGCTGTATCTAAAGCTTTATGACGAATGCCTGCCGGACGCGCGCAAGGGATTCGAGGAATTCATCCCGAAGGTCGAGCAGGCGCTTGCATCGAGGGGAGTGGACGTTGTGAGCGCCGGCATCTGCTGCATCGCGGCCGAGTTCGACCACGCCGTACAGAACTTCGAGCGCGAAGACGTCGACATAATAGTCACCATTCACCTGGCGTACTCGGTGTCGCTGGAGTCGATCGGCGCGCTCACCAGGACAAAACTGCCGATCGTGATACTCGATACGACGATGGATTTCGACTTCGGCCTCGAGGTAGCGCCCGACAGGATCATGTATAACCACGGCATCCACGGCGTGATGGACATGGCATCGATGCTGCGGCGGCGCGAAAAGCCGTTCGAGATCGTCGCCGGCCACATCAGCGAGTCGGATGCGGTGCCGCGCGCCGCCGAGATCGTGAAGGCCGCGTACGCCGCGCGCCGCCTGGGCCAGACCAGGGCACTGCGCATCGGCGAGTCGTTCAAGGGCATGGGCGATTTTGCGGTCGACGAAAAGGTGCTGCGCGACGTGCTCGGGATCGAAGTATCCCAGTCGGGCCCCGCCGACCTGGCGCAGTGGGTCGAAAAGGTGACGCAGGACGAAGTGGATGAAGAACTGGCGGCCGACCGCGAGCGGTTCGATTGCCGTGCGCCCGACGACGTTCATCGGCGGTCGATCCGGCTGGGGCTGGGCCTTCGCCGAATGCTCGAAGACGGCGGCTACGACGCCTTCAGCGTGAACTTCCTGGCGTTCGACCAGCCCGACGACACGGTGCCGTTTCTCGAGATATCGAAAGCGATGTCGCGCGGCATCGGTTACGGCGGCGAGGGCGACGTGCTGACCGCGTCGCTCGTCGGCGCACTTGCACGCGCGTTTGGCGACACCACCTTCACCGAGATTTTCTGCCCCGATTGGAAAGGCGACAGCATCTTCCTTTCGCACATGGGCGAGATCAACCCGGGCATTGCCGCCGAGAAGCCGCGCATCGTCGAGAAGCCATTCGACTTCACACCGGCGCGGAATCCGGCGGCGATCACCTGCGCACCGCGCCCCGGCCCGGCGGTGTTCGTCAACCTCACGCCCGGGCCCGACAACACCTTCAGCCTCATCGTGGCGCCGGTCGAAATACTGCCGGATTCGACAAACGAAGAGATGAAGGACGTCGTGCGCGGATGGATGCGCCCGAGCTGCACGGTCGAGGATTTCCTCGAGCTGTATTCACTGTGCGGCGGCACGCATCACAGCGCGCTGCTGCTGGGCGACAAGACCGAAGCCATCCGGGCGTTTGCCGGCTTCGCCCAACTCGAGTGCTCCATCATTTAGTGCAAGGCATGCAGTAGGACAACGATGCCGTGATCTCCATCAGGCGAAAGGAACTCGCTTTGCTGACATTTACCATCGCGGCTGGGACCTGCTGGATATGAGCCTACCGCAGCCCGCTGCCGTTGTGGATCAAGCTGCCGATCATTGCCGGTGTGATATTTTTGCTCATCATGATCAAGCAACTGCTCATCGGGTTCATGGCGATGTTTCCGATGGTGGGCGTGGTCACCGCCTACGAGGCGCGCCACAGCCTGCATGCAGTGTGCCGGCAGATTCACGCGCTGATGTTGGCGTTCGTGCCGATGGCGGTTACAATATACCTGGTCCAGGATCGCCTTGGGCTGGGGCGGGCGCTGCTGGTCGGGTGGTGCGTGTATGCGCTTGTTGCCGTACCATTGACTTGGCGGATGTGGTTTGCCGGAACCGGAAAGGAACTGTTGAATGCGGCGGAGTGACGGGCTATCGGGTATAACAACCGATGAAACGCGCGCGATATTCTGGGATAATGGCATTGCACTCTTGCAGGAGATTCGAAAATGGAACGACTGAATGTCGGCATTGTGGGTGCGTGCGGGCGAGGCGCCAGCTTCAAGGTCGCCTGCGACGCAATGAACATCAAGGTGCTTGCTGTTTGCGACACCAATGCCGAAGGCCTTGCCCGCGCCGCTGAGAGTCTCGGCGCCGAAGAGAAATACGCCGACTACGATGCCATGCTCGAGAAGTCCGACATCGACGCGGTGATCATCGGCACGCCGATGCCTCTTCACGTGCCGCAGGCGGTGGCGGCGTTGAAACACAACCTGCACGTCCTCAGCGAGGTGCCGGCGGGGGTGTCCATCGAGGAGTGCAAGGAACTCGTGCAGGCCGGCAAGGCCGGCGACGCAGTTTACATGATGGCCGAAAACTACACCTACATCCGGTGGAACGTGATGGTCCGCGAGATGGTCCGGCGAGGGCTCTTCGGCACTCCATACTATGCCGAGGGCGAATATGTGCACGAGCTGAAGCCGCTGAACGAGACCACGCCCTGGCGGCGCAAGTGGCAAACCGGCATCAACGGCATCACCTACCCCACACACAGCCTGGGGCCGATCCTGCAATGGATGTCGGCGCCGCCGGAGTCGGACGGCGACCGGGTTGTCTCGCTGTGCTGCGCCGGCTCGGGGCATCACTATCGCGATCCGCGCGGCGATGAGTACGAGAACGAAGACTCGTGCGTGATGCTCTGCAAGATGGAAAGCGGCGGCCTGGTCAAGATCCGGGTGGATATGCTCTCGGACCGGCCGCACTCGATGACCAACTATCAGCTTCAGGGCACGGATGGCTGCTACGAGTCGGCACGGGCCGCCGGCGGAACACAGAGGATCTGGCTGCGGTCGAAATGCGAAGATCAGAACACGTGGCTGAACCTCGCCGAGCTCGAGGATGAATTCCTGCCCGACTACTGGAAAGTGGGCGAAGAAAACGCCAGGAAAGCCGGACACGGCGGCGGCGACTATTTCGAGATACTCGACTTCATGGACGCCATCGAAGGCAAGCGCCCGTGCGTGATCGGAATTCACGAGGCGATGGACATGACCCTGCCGGGCCTCGTGAGCCAGCAATCGATCCTCGAGGGCGGCCGCTGGCTCGACGTGCCCGACTCGCGCGAATGGTAGGGGCGTCCTTCAGCAGAGAGGTAACTGATGGCTGAACAATTACACATGATCTGGCCGGAGGAAAAGCTTCGCGCTCTGCCGGCCGTACTCATGCCAAGCGACTACTCGATGCGGACCTGGCAGCCCGGAGACGATGACGAGTTCGTGAGGCTGATGCAACTTGCGGGGTTCGACGGCTGGAATCTTGACAGCCTCCGCGGCGCCAAGAAGGTTGCGCTGCCGGACGGCATCTTCCTTGCCGTTCATGCATCCACCGATGCACTCGTTGCCACGGCGATGGCCACGCACCTCCCCGCCGAGAATCACCCCTTCGGCGGCGAGCTTGGCTGGGTGGCGGGGCATCCGGACCACCGCGGCAAGGGGCTCGGCATGGCGGTGTGCACGGCCGTGATGCAGCGCTACGCGGCGGCGGGCTACCGGCACGTTTACCTCAAAACCGACGACTGGCGCCTGCCGGCCGTCAAAATATACCTGAAGCTCGGCTTCCTGCCGTTTCTTTTCTCATCCGACATGGAGGAGCGGTGGCAGAAAGTGTGTGGCGAACTCAACTGGCCCATCGAGATCGACGGCTGGCCGCGATGCTGAGCGTTACATAGCGAAGAGGAGTTTGCAGATGATAACCGGGGAATACTGGAAGCTGCAGGACGACGATGCCCTCGGCAAGATTGACGCGGCGGCGGTCCGCCTGTTGTCCGGAGGCGGGGTGCACATCGAGCACGAAGAAATGCTGGACCGCATCGACCGCTACTGCAAGGACACCATCGAACGTTACGAGCAGCCCGACATCGACAAAGCCAAGGCCGCCGAGCTTCGCCGCGTTTTTCTGGCAGCGGAGCGCGAGATACAGGGGACAAACGCCACATGCATATAGACCCCTCCGTACGCGCTGATCGACAAGCGCTCTGCCCGGCGTTCGCAGGCGGAACCCAACGGAGCCACTGAATGGCGCCCATCAACGACGAAATCGAACTGGGCGACAACGCGCAACTCGCGCTCGATACCTTTGCAATGAAACCCACAAAGGGCATTCCACACTGGTTGGTTCACGTGATGGAGGTCTGCGAACTGGAGCACTTCGCGGACCGGGCGCCCGGCGACTACCGGCAAGACGTCGAGGGCGTTTACCTCGAGTTCCAACGGAAGATCGGCACGTGTTTCATCGATCAGTACATCCCCGACAATCCCCTTTCGATGGCCAGCACCGGTTACGAGGGAGGCACCGCGCGCG
>JABMSA010000669.1 GCA_013202185.1 Planctomycetota bacterium | reverse complement strand
TTGGTGCTCGGACTTTCCTCCCGTGTTAGGGGCGGCCGCCTTGCTTGCTCAGCGATTGTGTGTTTGGCGGTCGAGCTAATCGAGGTAGATGATCCTCGAGCAGAATTTGCAGTAGATGATGCTTTCGTTCTTGAGGAGTTGGGCCTGCACTTGGGGCGTCATTTTCATGAAGCAGCCCTGGCAGGAGTTGTCGATTACGGGAACAACAGTGCTGGCGCCTCGTTTTTTGAGGATGCGTTCGTACTGGTGGCGAACTTCGGGCGCTATGATTGCGGCTATTGTGTCGCGCTGGCTGCCAAACTCGCGGAGGCTCCTGCTGACTTCCTCTTGCTCTTGTGCTATTTCATCCTTGTGGTTTTCGCGGTCTCTTTCGGCGAGCCTCTTGTTTTCGCTGCATTCCTGTATTGTCTTTTCCTGCTGCTCGATGTTGTCGATGAGCAGCAGCATTTCGTCTTCGATCTTTGCGATGTCGGCCTTTTCCGTTGCGGTTTCAGAGAGGATCGCGGAGTATTCCTTGTTTGTTTTGACGGATAAAAGTTGGGATTCGAGCCTTTCTATCTCGCTTTCATGGGCCTTGAGTTCGAGATTGCTTGCGTCATAACGAGTGCGGAGGGCCGTTAGGCGGCCCCCCGCTTCCTGCAAGGCTTTGTCTTTGCCTTCAACAGCCTCATCAAGCTGTTTGAGGGTGTTTGGCAGTTCATCGTGCTTCTTTCGCAAGACGATCAGCTTGCGGTCTAGCTTGTGAAGTTTCTTAATGCCTTCGAGTTTCGTGTTCTCGCGCATCCGCTCCTTACCTGCTTCCGAAGCCTTCGATGAAGCTCTCGAGTTTTCTGCTCCTGATAGGGTGCTGAAGTTTCCTGACGGCCTTGGCTTCGATCTGTCGGACGCGTTCTCGGGTGACCTTGAACTTTTGCCCGACTTCTTCGAGTGTGTAGGTGAAGCCTCCGTCTATTCCGTAGCGGAGCTTGATGATGTCGCGCTCGCGCTTGGTGAGGGAGTCCAGCACTGACTCTATCTTGTCGCACAGCATTTTGTGGCCGGCGGAGCTTACCGGGCTCTCGGCGCTTTCGTCCTGGATGAAGTCGCCGAAGTAGCTGTCTTCGCTTTCGCCCACGGGCCGATCCAGTGAGATCGGGTGCCTCGAGATTTTCATTACGCGGCGTGTTTCGGCCATGGGTATGTTGGCCTCACGGGCGAGTTCTTCGATGGATGGCTCGCGGCCGTGTTGCTGAACGAATTTCTTGCTGACGTTGCGAAGCTTGCTCATTGTCTCGATCATGTGTACGGGGATCCTGATTGTTCGGGCGAGGTCGGCAATGGATCGTGTTATTGCCTGGCGGATCCACCATGTTGCGTATGTCGAGAACTTGTATCCGCGCTGATACTCGTATTTTTCAACGGCTTTCATCAGGCCGGTGTTGCCTTCCTGGATGAGGTCGAGGAATCCGAGGCCGCGGTTGCGGTATTTCTTGGCTATCGACACCACGAGCCTGAGGTTGCCGCTGGAGAGCATTCGCTTGGCTCTTTCGTATTTGGCGTGCTGCCTGGCGATTTCCGCGGTGCGTTTGCCGAGTTCGTCTATTCCTTCTCCGGCGAGGAAGGTGAGCTGTTGCAGTTGAGTTTGCACGTGGTGCAACTGGCCGTTGTTGTCGCCGGCTTCGCGGAGGCCGGCGGCTTTGTCGGCGAAGAATCGCATGCGCGCGTGGTGATCGGATAGCCTGTCGATCATCGGCTGGATTCTTCGGCCTGCGAGGCTGAGCTCCTCGAGGAGTGCTGCGGCGCGCTTTCGGCGCCTGGCGAGCCGGTTGTCGATGCGCTTGCGCACGGCGGCGCTGGATGTTTTCACGGCTTCCTGGTAGTCGTTGCGGTTTCGCTCGAGCACGGCCTTGAGCGTCTTGAGGTTCTCGGGAAGTTTCTTGTGAAGGTCTTCCTTGGTCTTTTCGTCGCCGCCCAGGGCGTTGAGTGTGCGCTCGAATGGTGCCTCGCCGCTGCGAACGTCTTCGAGGATGCCGATTGCGGACCCGATGGAGAGGTCCGATTCCAGAACTTTGGTTCGGAAGGCGCTCCTTGTCATCTCGATTTTCTTTGCAAGGAGGATTTCTTCCTCGCGGGCCAGCAGCGGAATCTCGCCCATCTGGGTGAGGTACATCCTCACCGGATCGTCGATGTTGTCGAATTCCTCTTCTTCAAGTTCGTCGAGAAGCGCCTCGTCTTCTTCTTCTCGTTCCTCTTCCATTTGCACTTCGCGCTCGGAGACTTCCGACTCGTCGATGAGTTCGATTCCGATCTCATCGAGTTGCACGAGGATTTTGTCGATCTTCTCCGGAGCGACGGTGTCTTCCGGCAGAAGGTCGTTGAGCTGTTCGTAGCTCAGGAATCCGCGTTCCTTCCCTTTTTCGGCGATGAGTTTGATTGTATCCTCATTTCTTGCCATTTGGTCCTCCCGGTGCTCTAAATGCCCCGATGTTCCTGCTTGAGCCGCGCATACTCCCTGATGAAACGCTGAGAGTTTTCCATGTCTCCTTCTCTTGCGGCCGTGAGCATTTGCTGTCTTACACTTTCTGTATGTTGCGCTGCTTTGCGTTTCCTCAACGCTTCCAGGCAGGCGTCGAGGCGGTCCTGGTAGTTGGTGTCTCCTGCTGGGTTTCCGAGAATCCGAGCCACCAGCGATGCGTGCTTGGGCTGTGTTATCCTTGCCGAGAGCTTTGCCGGCTCTACGCGGCCGTCTTCGTTGATAAGGTCCGTCGCGGCCTGAAAGATCGCTCGCAGGCCGTCGTGGGTGAAGTCGTCGGCGCCGATTTGCTCGGCGAGCCTCGGGAAGTGTTCGACGCTGTGCAGGCATACGTCGATGAGTTCCCGCTCGTCGGGAGGGACATCGGTTTCCTGGGCCGCTGGTGCGTCTTCGAGGTCGCGGCCGGCGCGGTTTGGCCCGGCCCATCTTGTTTTCATTTGCACAAATCGCCGCCTGACGCTTTCTTCGGTTGTGTTCAATCTCCGGCTCAGGAGCTTCAGCAGGCTGTCGAGGGTCAGCCGCTGTTCGACGGCGTTGGGCACGCGCGCTATGAGCTGGAGGATGTCGTCGACGATTGCTGCGGCGCGTTTCGGGTCGATGGGGCCGTCTGCTTCGGCCGCCCGGAGCTTGAACTCGAAAATGTTGCAGGCGCTGTCGAGGCAGTTGCCGAACGCCTCCTTGCCGAGCTCCACGAGGCAGTCGCAGGGGTCCTTGCCTTCGGGCAGTGTGGCAACGTAGACTTCGGAGCCTTCTTCGACGAAGGTCGCAAGGCTCGAGTCGGAGGCTCTCTGCCCGGCGACGTCGCCGTCGAACACCAGCGTGCAGTGCTTGGCGTAGCGCTTGAGCCGCCTGATGTGCTCTCGGCCCAGGGCGGTGCCCAGCGTGGCGACAACGTTTGTGATTTCGTGTTGATGGGCCATTATCACGTCGGTATAGCCTTCTACTACCACGGCCTTTTCGCTCCGGAAGATGGTGTTTCGAGCTTGGGCGAGCCCATAGAGAAGCTTGCCTTTGCTGAAGAGCGCCGTCTCCGGTGAGTTTATGTATTTGGCGCTTTCGTCGGGATCAAGCGCCCTTGCGCCAAACCCGACCGCCCTCCCTTGGGCGTCGGTTATCGGAAACATCAGCCGGTTGCGGAAGCGGTCGTAGTGGCCGCCGCCGTCCCTGCTGATCACCAGGCCCGCGGCCGCCAGGGTGTCTATCGATCCGTCTATCGCTCGGGCTGCCCGGATCAGGTGGTCCCAATCCGGCATCGAGTACCCGAGGCGGAAGCTTTTTATGCTGTCGTCCGATATGCCTCTTTGCCGCAGGTATTCTCGTGCTTGTTCGCCTGCGGGCGATGCGAGGTTTTTTTCGAAGACTCCTGCGGCCCAGTCCAGGCCCTTGAGTAGGCCCTTGCGTTTGTCGGGCGAGCCGGTTGCGTTTCGCTCGAGCCGGACTCCGCATCGATCGGCCAGGATGCCAACGGCTTCGGGAAACGGGACCTTCTCGATTTCCATCACGAATCCGATTGCGTGGCCCCCTTTGCCACAGCCGAAGCAGTGGTAAGTTTGCCGTTGCGGAGAAACGTGAAAGGAAGGAGTTTTCTCGCTATGAAAGGGGCACAGGGCCACAAAGCCCTGACCGGCCCGCTTCAATGGAAAGTAACGACCGACGAGATCGACGATGTCGGTACTTTCCAGCACTCGCGTTATCGTTCCTTCCGGAATGAGGCCGGCCACTTGTATGCCCCGCTCTCACCGAAATCGCCTGCGATGCCCGAAGTCACCTGCAGAGCGTCCTGAAAAAAAGCAACCAATAACACGGAAACAAAATCGAAACACTAAAGTATAACATCTATTGGGGCGAATGTCAAGGTAATACAGGGGAATTTTACAATTTCGTACAATGATATTCTGCAAACACAGCGCAGCGTCTATTATCTTAAACAAACTACCCGGTCGCCAAGTTCCATAATAGGGCAGATTCTCGGCACCCAACAGCGTATGTACCTCGTCGATAATGACGTTTTCTTCCTTGTTAGACGACTGACCATGGGGAACGTTCACTTATTTTCGCCCGGGGTGCGGTGTTGGATGAGGGGCGCCCGTGCACGCCGGGCAAAGCGATCAGCGAGAATGCCGCGAAGGTCTTGAAACACCACCGGCGAGGCCTTGAGCCCCGCCGGTGGTGCGGATCGAAAAAGGAGCAGACATTGAAGAAACGGTCGTGTGCTGCCTTGTTAACGGCAGCGGAGGAGGTGGCTTTAGCGAAAAAACATGAAAAACAAGCGCATGGATGTGCTTGCGAATCTTGGCTCAAGCTGTCGTTTCGACATCCGAATCGTCCTCGTCGTCGTCGTCGTCGTCGATCTGTA
>JABMSA010000668.1 GCA_013202185.1 Planctomycetota bacterium | reverse complement strand
GCCCTGACGTGCAATACAGAACGCTCGGATGCGGGCAGTCAGCTACACCGGGGTTGTGGCATCCATATGCATACATCAACGGCGGGGGAATGAACCTTGAGTGGTTCTTGCGCGAATTCGCAAACGCCGGCCGTACCGGTGAGCGGGAAATGGACCTGGAAGACCTGAACCGACTCGGCGCGAAACTCGCCACCGACGAGCCCCTTCCCCTGTTCGTGCCGCACATGGAAGGGCGCGTGTGCCCCAGCCAGCCTCACATGGGGGGCGCGTGGGTCGGCATGAACTGGAAGCATACCCTCGCCCATCTGTACAGAAGCATGCTGGAAAGCGTGGCGATGGAGTATGCAATATACCTGAAGATAATGCGGGCCACCTTTCCTGAACTCGCGCTCACGGTTTCGCGCGTAACCGGGGGAGGCACCAAGTCGGCCCTCTGGAACAGGATAAAGTCGTCGGTTCTGGGGCTGCCGATAGCTCTCGTCGTTGGCGACCAGGGAGCGCCGGCGGGAGCCGCGATGGTAGCCGGAGTGGGTGCGGGGTTGTTCGACGGCCTCGCAGCCACCGCGCGGCAGTGGGTCACTCTTGGGCAACGGTTCCGGCCCGACAAGAGGGCCGCAAGGATGTACAAGACCCGCGTCGAGCAGTATGAGCGGCTGCTGGAGTTGGTGAATCAACTCGGCGTTCAAGACGACGCATCTGGAACCGGGAGAAGGAAGTGAAACCCGACGAACTGCACAACGCCACCGTGCCTACGTTCTACTTCATAGGCGTTACGACCGGCAAGAGCTCGATCATGAAGATATTCCCGCAGTGGGCGAAGCACCTCGGGCTGGGCGATTGCCCGATAGTGGGAATTGACTGCGAGTGGCACGATAGTGAGGATGCCTACCGCACCGTTGTGTCCTTCATTAAGCAGGATCCGCTCTCGTTGGGCGCTTTGGTCACAACGCATAAGATGGACCTGCTGGCCGCCGCACGAGACATGTTCGACGAGTTGGGGCCGGATGCGGCGCTGCTGGGCGAGGTCAGTTGCATCTCCAAGCGGGGCGGAAGGCTTCGCGGCCACGCCAAAGACCCAATCACCAGCGGGCTGTCGCTGGAAGCCTTCATGCCGGCCGGCCACTTCGGGGAAACCGGCGCGGACGTCTGTCTTCTCGGGGCAGGCGGCTCGTCACTGGCGATGACGTCGTACCTGATGCGAACCAGGCCCGCCGACGACAGGCCGCGCCGGATCTTCGTGACCAATCGCAGCGAAGGGCGCCTGGAACACATGAAGGAAGTCCACTCGCGGACCAACCCGGGCATAGAGGTCCAGTATCACCACTGTCCAAGGCCTGAGCAGAACGACGAATTGATCAGCCGGTTGGGGCCTCATTCGCTGGTCGCCAACGCGACCGGGCTCGGTAAAGATGCGCCCGGCTCGCCCCTGACTGACGCGGCCGTGTTTCCCGAGCAGGGCTTTGCCTGGGACTTCAATTATCGCGGAGACCTGTTGTTCCTGGACCAGGCGCGGGCGCAGCAGAAATCTCGGCGGCTGCGCATCGAGGATGGCTGGGTCTACTTCATTCACGGCTGGACGCGAGTCATCGCAGAAGTCTTTGGCATAGAGATTCCCGTCAGCGGCCCGGAGTTCGACGAGCTGTCTCGGATTGCTGCCGGGGCAAGATGATATACGGCGGAGAACAGAAATGCAACAGAACGCGGAGATCATGACGCCATTCGGCATCGAGATCGACCTGGAAACGGGCGCCATGCCCAAAGCAACGAACCATATCAAGCGCAACGCTTCGGACATGAGAGGCTACTACCAGGACGCCGACGCCCTGGAGCGCCTCATCGCCGCCGCCGACCCGCTGCATTACGAGGTGTTCGAACATCCGGTGCCGGAGGTTCCGGGGCACCTGATGTACTGCATCAGCAAGCTCTACCCGGGTACCGTCGGGCGGGAGTGCTTCATGACCAAGGGGCACTATCACACCATCTCCGAGACGGCGGAAATCTACCTTTGCCTCCGCGGCGAGGGGCAGATGGTGATGAAGACCGCCGCCGGCCGATTCGACGCCAAGCCCATGCGCCGTGGCATGATGGTCTACGTGCCGCCGCTGTGGGCACACCGGTCGGTGAATACCGGCAACGAACCGCTCGTGTCTTTCTGCGTGTATCCGGCCGATGCCGGTCACAACTACGGCGACATCGAGGTCGAGGGCTTCCCCTCGCGCGTCTTTCTGATCGATGGCGAGGTCGTAATTCGATGACAGCCTCGAGTCTGGAACACGCCGGCGAGAGAATCCTTATCACGCCGAGATCGATCACCCGCGACGGGCACCCCAGCCTGAGCAGGCTCACCGATGCGGGCTACGAGCTGTCCTTCGCGCCCGCGGGCGAAAAACCCACCGAGGCCGACCTGATGCAGCTCTTGCCAGGTTGTGCTGCAATGCTGGCAGGCGTGGAGACTATTTCGGCCGACGTACTTGAAGCCGCCGACCGGCTCAGGGTCATAGCGCGCAACGGTGTCGGCGTCGACAACATCGACCTGGCGGCCGCCGAGCGCCTGTCCATAAAGGTATGTCGCGCTGTCGGTGCGAATGCCCGCGGCGTGGCCGAGCTGACTATCGGGTTGACCCTTGCACTCGCGCGAGCCATTCCTTTCAGCGACAGCCGGCTGAAGTCCGGCCGGTGGGAGCGTCGCAAAGGCTTTGAACTCGCGGGCAAGACGATGGGAATCGTCGGATGTGGATGTATCGGGCAGCAGGTGGCCGGCCTTGTGATTGGACTCGGAATGCGGGTTGTCGCATTCGATCCGGCCCCGGAATCGTCGTTCCGCCCGAGCGGCGAGTTCTCCTACGCCGGCCTTTCTGAGGTGCTGGCGCAAGCGGATGTGATCAGTCTGCATTGTCCCGCGCCGCGCGATGGCAAGCCGCTTATCAACGCCGCCGCCCTGGCCGCCATGAAGCCGGGCGCGGTCATCGTGAACACCGCCCGCCCGGAACTGCTCGACGACGAAGCCGTTCTCGGCACCCTCGATACCGGCCGACTGGCCGGCCTGGCCATGGACGTGCATCGTCAGGAGCCTCCGAACAACAGTCGATTGGTCGGCCACGACCGGGTGATCGCAACGCCTCACATCGGCGGATACACAGACGAGAGCGTGGATCGGGCGGTGGGGATGGCCGTCGAAGCCATTCTTGAAAACCTTTCGGGGATCCTGAGAAAGGAATGACCATGAAAGCGCGACTGATTCCGCTCTACTTCGAATCGCTGCGAGATAACGACTTCGACGCCCGACTGGGCGATCTTCACCGCCTGCTCGATGACAAGGCCGAGTTGCTCAAGCCACTGGCTCTTGGAGCGCCGTTGCCCGACGCTGACGCAGTTGTGTTTCCCCAACTCCTCGGCGAGGCCTACCGGGCCGTCGACAAGTTCAGGGCCATCGACCTGCCGATCCTCGTGGTCACATCTGAGTTCGCCACGATGTCGATGTGGGACTGGGAG
>JABMSA010000667.1 GCA_013202185.1 Planctomycetota bacterium | reverse complement strand
GCGTGGACCATTGAGATCCTTGAGCCTCTCGTAAAGCAGATTCGTGCCCGCTGGCCTTAAGTGACGATCATACTGCGAGGCGACTCGGGTTTCGCCCGCGACCAAACGATGGCCTGGTGTGAAGACAACAAAATCCACTATGTGCTCGGTCTGGCCAAGAACCCCCGTCTGACGGCCGCCATCCAAGAAGAACTGGCCCGGGCGAAAGCCGGCTTCGAACAGACCGGCCAGGCAACGCGCGTTTTCAAAGACTTCCGCTATCGAACAAGAGACAGTTGGACCTGCCAGCGACGAGTCGTCGGCAAAGCCGAGCACCTCAAGGACGGTGCCAATCCGCGCTTCGTCGTCACTTCTTTGCCAGCCCGGCAATATGACGCCCGCGCCCTCTACGAAGACCTCTACTGTGCTCGCGGCGAGATGGAAAACCGCATCAAGGAACAGCAACTGTGTCTGTTCGCCGACCGCACCAGCACGGCCACGATGCGAGGCAACCAGATCAGGTTGTGGTTTTCATCGACGGCCTACACACTGGTTGCCGCATTACGCCGCCTTGGTCTGGCCGGCACGAAACTCGCCCGTGCCCGCTGCGACACAATCCGTTTGAAGCTGCTCAAGATCGGCGCGGCCATCCGGGTTTCGGTCCGTCGGATTTGGATTTCGATGGCAAGCAGCTTCCCGCTTCAGGAGATGTTCGTCGACGTTTTGCGTCGGTTGGAGAGCCTTCCGTTGCGGTGTTGAGCGGCCGGCAACTCGGGCCTTCCAACCGCCCCCGCCAATGGGGGAAAGGGGGTGTTGTGCGCTGGCGGACCGCTGAGCACACCGTAACTGCGTATAAGATGCGAACGTGTCGCGAGGTGGTGTTTCCACGCGCAATGCCAAAAGCTGTGAGAAATGCGGGGTAGCACAGTGCTCATCGTGGCCATCGCTCCTCGATGTCTGGGAGCTCCCGGAACGTAGCGTGCGGCTCTTCTTGGTACCAGTAGGCCACCGAGGCAATGTCGTCGGCCAGCGGCTGGTACTTCCCATTGGGCCACCATCCGAGAGCCTGTATGGTCACGCGGAGGTCTTTATCGAAAAAGATGGGATCCATGATGTGCCACCGATACAGACTCCACTTGGGCGGACCATCGTCGCCCGCATGTTTCAGCACGTTGCCGACGTACGCGGTGCTGTAGAGTTCCGGGAAGCCGTAACTCCCGCACAAGTAGTCTTCGGTCCCGGTCCCGCAAATCGTCGGGAACTCAGCGTCCCCGTCGATGTAGAACTTGATTTCACCCTCGCCGAACCACCCATCGGATAGCTGCGTCCACGCGAGGAATGTTCCGGCGTACTTGCCTCTGCCCCTGATGTTGTCGAGAATCACATAGTCGGGGTTCGCACGGTCAGTTACCGCCCTTCGCCACTGCGCGTGGAAGTACCCGGCATTCTCGGGCACCTGCGTTTCCGCATATGTAATCTGGTAGGTCAGAAGGCCCAACTCGTCTTTGTCCTCGTTTGTGAATGTGATCTTCACATGCTTACGGAACGGCATCGGCCAGTAGCAGTTGAAGGCTGACTTCGGATTAACGATGACGGCCAGTGAATTGACGGGCGCGAACTTATTGTGTCCCACGGCAAAGAAGTCCGATACGGGGCTCTCTATCGACGGCGTCTCCTCACCGTCCCAGTAGAACCGGATTATATGTGAGCGACCTTTTGCCGGGTCGGCAACGAGCCAGATGTGTTGGATGACCCCGGGACCGTCTACGTCCATGATGGTCAGAGCTTCGCCGGATTTCACTTTGTGGAAGGGATTGACTTTCCATCCCTGCCCCAGATCACTTGCCGCAGCGCTGAAGGGTAGCTTTCCCGGGTCCGGTACTGCCATGCCGCCCTTTCCCTTTTCGCCGGTCGGGTTTTCCGGGCAAACCGAGCGAGTGCGTGCATCGCCGAGTAACGGCAGACCTCCGAGCCCCATGCCAAGTCTTTCAAAACCGCTCATGCATTCCTCCCTTGCTGAGTGCCGAACAATGGTTATATGGTTTCTTCATAACACCTTTGGACCGCGAGATCGCGGCATAAGACCCCTGTGCCAAAGTCGGCATACTACCCAATTCATATGTTAGGCTACACAGCCGCTGTCCAATGCTATGTTTCCGTTACGTCTGCGTATGAGGGGCTTGGAAGCCTGTAGTGCAAGTTATGCATTTAGTAGTAACCGTGGGAAGAGCTCCGTACCTGCAGAATATCCCGCCCCCGGCGCCCGCGGAGTTAGCAGTGATCGTACTGCAGGAAATCACGGGGCTTGATGAACTGTAGAAACACAACCCGCCCCCGCTGTTAGGTGTTGTATTGGCGCTGATGACTGAATTGGCAATGACTGGTTGCGAGGCCGATAACGTGACAAAAACGCCGCCGCCTGTCCCCCTCTTCGCCGAGTTCCCTGAAACCAGGGTGTTTACTATCAATGGCGAGGCGCTCCTGCAGTATATGCCTCCCCCATCGGCAAACGAACCGGCGGGAGCGCTGGATATGTTTCCCACGATGATGCTGTTGACGATTGTTGGCGATGAATACCTGATGTAGATTCCACCGCCGCTTCCTTGTAGCACTATTCCATGGACAAACCCACCCGTTATCGTGAATCCGTCAACAACAGAATCTTCATCCTCACCACTGTGGAAGTGGAAACCCCGATGTGGCTCTATCTCTGTTCCTTGGCAATCAATGACACAAGCCTCCGGCCCGTTCTCCGACCGCAGATGGATCGCCCTGCCGCCGAAATCGATGTCGCGGTTGCCATCGCCGGTGTACGTGCCGTCGCGCACGATAATCGTGTCGCCATCGGCCGAAGCATTGATGGCAGCCTGGATGGTGGCGAAGTCCGCCGGCGCATCGTCATCGACGTACCAGGTTGTTTCCGCACAGACCGGCCTCGCGCCGGCACACAAAACCATTCCGGCAAGCAACGCGAACAGAACACATTTTGACCGTTTCATAGCGCACCTCTTTTCCTTGTCGAGTCTACCTCAAATTCCCACGACGATGTGGCCCACAGTCATAACCTGTACATAACTATACACCATGGAGGGTGGTGTGTCAAGAAAAAAGATGGATTTGGCCCCACGCCGATTTGACCACGGAGGGCACGGTCGCCACCAGCCGGTCCTGCGCCGATGGGGCGATGTTGCCACAGGTTGTCATAGCGCGTTGATTTGCGCCTATCACGGTAAAGGCGTCACGGCCCCACCGGCGCGGGGCCGATGGTGGCCGGAGGTTTTCTTTCTGATGCGTTTCTGGTTCCCAGTCATGGCTTCACCGGCGCGTGGCCGGTGGTGGCCCGGGCGGCGCGCCCTGTGCAGACCGACACCCAAACCCGATAGCCCCTGCAGGGGGCGGCAGAATTCCGATCCGGACGTCCATGCGCGCAGGCGCCGGATAATTCGGAGGGCGGGCGATTCGGTCTCGTCCGCCCCCGAAGCGGGGCCGGCCGAGCTGCGAAGCCCGCCCCTACCCGCGCGGATGCATATTTTTTCTTTTGCG
>JABMSA010000666.1 GCA_013202185.1 Planctomycetota bacterium | reverse complement strand
TGCCCATCAACCGCCGGATACAATCGCTGGTGTGATCAGAGTTGCTCATATCATTACACGCCTCATTCTCGGTGGCGCCCAAGAGAATACCGTCCTTACGTGTCGCGGCCTGATGCAAACCGGTCGCTACGACGTGACGCTGGTGACCGGCCCGGCGATCGGCCCCGAGGGCGAGCTGCTCGAGCAGGCGAAGCAGTGGGGCATCCCTCTCGAGATCATCCCCGAGATGCGGCGCGAGATCCATCCGCCGCGCGACTGGGCCTCGCTGAGGAGAATCCGCGCCTTTCTCGCCGAAAACAAGCCCCTGATCGTCCACACGCACAGCTCCAAGGCGGGCATCATTGCCCGTTACGCGGCGAAAAAGGAAAACGTGCCGCTGATCGTTCACACCATCCATGGCCTTGCGTTTCATCGGTACGAGCGGCGCTGGAAGAACTTCATTTACACCGAACTCGAGCGCCGGGCCGCCGAGTATACCGATGCGATCGTGTGCGTCGCCGATGCCATGGCTCACCAGGCCTGCGAGGCGGGCGTGGCCGCCAGGGAGAAGTTTCGCACGATCTACAGCGGAATGGAACTTGAACCTTTCCTCCGAAGAGATTATGATATTGCCGGACTGAAAGAACAACTTGGCATCCACCCCGAGGAACTGGTGGTAGGTAAGATCGCCCGTTTGGCGCCGCTGAAGGGCTACGAGTATTTCATCAGGGCGATCCAGGAGATCCTCCTCCACGTACCGAGGTGCCGCTTCGTGTTTGTCGGCGACGGCCCCGCCTCCGACAAGATACGGCGGCTGGTGCGACAGGCCGGCATCCACAACCGTGTGGTTTTTGCCGGGCTGGTCTTGGCGTCGCAGATTCCGGCGTATATTTCGATGATGGACGTCGTGGTGCATGCGTCGCTTCGTGAGGGCCTGCCGCGGGTGATACCGCAAGCACAATTGATGGGCAAGCCTGTGGTGGCGTACGACGTCGACGGCGCCCCGGAGGCGCTCGACAACGGCGTAACGGGTTACCTCGTGCCGCCGGAATCGGTTCGCCGGCTCGCCCAGAGAACGGTAGAGCTGTTGAGAGATCCCGCGAAAGCCCGAGAGATGGGCCGCCGAGGCAACGAAGCATGCCGAGAGCGCTTCGGAGCCGACGTAATGGTCGAAAAGATTGACGCGCTGTATCAGGAGCTTATTCGAAAAGCACAAGCCGAAGGAACACTTGATGGATTTCAGGAGAAAACATAATGCCTGCGCCGCTCATTGTGCCCGTTGATCAAATCCCCACCGAAGAAATAATCGGGCTCGACAAAGTACAGGAGATGATACCCCAGCGCTTCGAAATGCAACAGTTGGACGGCATATTGCTGTTCGACCCCGACAACGGCGTCGCTGTCGGATACAAGGACATAACGGAGAAAGAATTCTGGGTAAACGGCCACATACCCGGCAGGCCGCTCATGCCGGGGGTGGTAATGTGCGAGGCCGCCGCTCAGTTGTGCTCGTTCTATTTCAAAATGTGCTGCCCGGAAGCGGGCGACAGATTCCTGGGGTTCGGCGGAATGGACAAGGTGCGTTTTCGCGGCACGGTGGTGCCCGGCGAGAGGTTCGTCATAGTCGTAAAGAACATCACCCTCGACCGACGGCTGAAGATATTCGAATCGCAGGGCATAGCCGGCGGCAAGCTCGTTTTCGAGGCGAGGATCACGGGCATAGAAGTGTGAGCACGAGCGATGGGGCTCACACTCCCGACCGCCGATTCATTTCTTCACGAGGCCCATTTCAATCAGCTTCTCGGCGATCTGAACCGCGTTGAGCGCCGCACCCTTGCGGATGTTGTCGGCCACGCACCACAGGTCGATGCAATTCTCCGCCGACGTATCCTGCCGGATGCGACCCACCAGCACGTCGTCGTTTCCCGACGCATCGAGCGCGAGCGGATAAACGCTGCTGCCGGGGTCGTCCACCACCCTGACACCCGGCGCATCAGTGAGAATCTCGGTCGCCGTCTCGGCGGTCATCTTTTCTTCAAACTGCACGTTGATGGCCTCTGAGTGGCTGTTGAAAACCGGCACGCGAACGCACGTAGCGCTCACGGCGAGGTCGGGCAGGTCAAACATCTTGCGCGGCTCGCGGATCATCTTGATCTCCTCGCCGTAGTAGCCCGGAAACTGATCCTTGAGGCTGCTCACCTGCGGAATGCAGTTGAACGCGATCTGGTGAGGGTAAACTTCGTGTCGCAGCTTCCTGTCGGCAGCGTAGTCCTCCACCTGGTGCTCGAGCTCGGCCACGGCCGCCCGCCCCGTGCCCGACACCGCCTGGTAGGTGCTCACCACTATCCGCTTGATGCCGGCCTTGCGGTGCAGCGGCGCCAGTGCAACCACCATCTGGATTGTCGAGCAATTCGGGTTGGCAATAAAACCCTGATGCCGCTCGAGATGCTCCGGATTCACCTCCGGCGCCACCAGCGGCACGCGATCGTCCATGCGGAAATCGTCGCCGTTGTCGATTACGATGCAGCCGCGCTCGACCGCCGCCCAGCCGTATTGCTGCGACGCGCCCTTCGAGCCTTCGGTGCCCGCAAAGAACGCGAAATCGACGCCGTCGAACGCCTCGAGGCTCGCCGGGATCACATCGTATTCGTGGCCGTGAACAATTTCTTTTCGGGCGCGCGTCGCCAGAACCCTGGTCTCTTTGGCCGGGAAATTACGCTCGCGCAGCACGCGCAGCATCTCGCCGCCCACCATTCCAATCCCCACAACCGCAACAGTATACTCTTGCACCTTTCACCAACTCCTGATCGAAAAACACTCAATTGACAGAGACTATAATCGTGCGTAAGAGTATACACGCGCCGATGGTCACTTTCAAGCATGAACTTGTCAGAATGCCTTTATGACCGGTCAGCCGTCCGGTCATCGTTGTCAAAACGGCATTGATTCCCAGCCCAGGCATCGCTAAAATACCAGCGTCCGGAAACGCGCCCCATAGGCGCCGAAGCTAACGCACAAACAAAGGACACGGACCATGACCTATCGCGACCGTGCTATCAAGACGCTTCTCTGCCAGGAAACCGACCGCGCTCCGTTCGGCGTGGGGCTGGGCTTCTGGCCCTGGGGCGAGACGATGCAGCGGTGGAAAGAAGAATCCGGCATCGAAGACCTAAACATCTACAACTACTTCGGCTACGAGCCCAGCTTCATGAGCGTGCCGATCGACATGGGCCCCCTGCCCGCCTTCGAGAACAAGGTCATCGAGGAAAACGACGACTTCGTCATCTCGATCGACGGGCGCGGCATCACCATGCGCAACCGCCGCAACGGCACCTCCATGCCCGAGTGGATCAGCCATCCGATCAAGACCGAAGACGACTGGCTGAAGTACAAGGAAAAGCGCCTGCAGTTGAAGCCCGACGAGCGCCTATCGGGCCTAGACGAATTCGCGGCCGCCGCCGCTGAGAAGACCGACGTCGGCGTGCAGGTGGGCTGCTTTCCGTGGGGAGTTTTCGGCACCGCACGCGACCTGCTCGGGGCCGAAGAGATTCTCATCGGATTCTACACAATGCCCGATCTCATCCGCGACATCATGCAAACCTGCACCGACCTCTGGGTGGCCCTCTACGAACGCATCGCCCAAAAGGTGCAGATCGACCAAATCCACATCTGGGAAGACATGTCCGGCAAGCAGGGATCGCTGATCTCGATGGCGATGGTCGAAGACTTCATGATGCCCGAGTACGACAAGATAGCCGACTTCGCCCGCCGCAATAACGTCCCGATCATATCAGTCGACAGCGACGGCCTCGTCGACGAACTCGTGCCCACGATGATGAAGCACGGCATAAACGCCTATCTGCCGTTCGAGGTGCAGGCCGGCAACGACGTCGAAGTTTACCGCGACAAGTACCCCACGCTCGGCATCGACGGCGGCATCGACAAGAACGCTCTGGCGCGAACGAAGAAAGACATCGACCGCGAGCTGGCGAAAGTCGAGCGCGTCCTCGCCAAGGGCGGCTACATCCCCGGCGCCGACCACCTCATTCCTCCCAACGTCTCCTGGGAGAACTGGAAATACTACTGCGAGGAATTGAAAAGGATCATCGGGGTGTGAGGGGTACCTCGACTAGCCCAACTTCCGCAGTTTCGGCTGCCGATGCCTTGCCGCTTTGCTCCAGACGAGTATCTCACGGCCGCCGTCGGCTTACTTGACATCCGTCAGGCCCGGGCCGCCGCGAGCCGCTCTTTATACGCCATTATTATTCCTGCATATAAAACC
>JABMSA010000058.1 GCA_013202185.1 Planctomycetota bacterium | reverse complement strand
TGGCCGTTTCAAGGCGTTTTGGGCATAGTCTTGGCGGCGCACCCTCTAAATGGGCCATCGAAGGAGTAGGGTGATTGTGGTGGTGACAGGATGTCAAGCCACGGGGCTATCGCCAATCACGCCTGTTGACGTGGCTTCCTCGACGACCTCGTGAACTTTGTCGTGAACTATCTGCTCTGTTTACCACTGGTGCCGGTGCAGTTCACGACAAAATCCACGAAGTAGTCCGGCACCAGCACGCGCCAGCGCGCCTGCGGATTCCTTCTCCCTCGCCCGCGAAAGCTGTTGCATCGGCCGAAGATCGCCATTATAATACCATCACAAGCAAAGTCGCGGCGTTTGCCTGGCAAACCGCGCCGCGTGAAGATTTATCATGTAAGCGAAGAAGACGATGATACCAAAACGGCACGTGCGCATTGTTTCTTTAGTTGCGATCGTTCTGGCTTCAACAGTGATCCCGATGCAGGGGTGCGGCTCGTCGGACTCCGGCAAGAAGCCGAAGTTCGTGGCGATCGGCACCGGCGGCGTGACGGGCGTTTACTACCCAACGGGCGGCGCCATAGCCAGGCTGATCAACAAGAAGCGCGACGTCTACGGCATCAACATGTCGGTCGAGTCGACCGGCGGATCCCTTTTCAACATCAACGCGGTGATGACGGGCGACCTGCAGTTTGGCATTGCGCAATCGGATCGCCAGTACCAGGCGTTCAACGGCATCGCCGAGTGGAAGGCCGCCGGCCCGCAGCGCGACCTCCGCGCGGTGTGCAGCCTGTATACCGAGATGGTCACGCTGGTCGCGGCCGACGATTCCGGCATTCAAACGCTCTCCGACCTAAGCGGCAAGCGCGTGAATATCGGCAACGCCGGCTCGGGCACCCGCGGCAATGCTCTGGCCGTGATAGAGGCGGCCGGGCTCGACCGCGAGAAGGACGTCCGCACCGAGGGTCTCAAGGCCGACGAATCGGCCTCGATGCTGCAGGACGGCCGAATCGATGCGTTCTTCTACACCGTGGGCCATCCCAACGGCTCGATAAAGGAGGCCACCGCCGGGCTGCGCCGCTCGGTGCATTTCGTGTCGATCACCGGAATGGAAGAGCTGATCGAGCGCTCCCCCTACTACATGAAGGCGGCCATTCCAATCGAGTTGTATCCGAAGGCGAGCAACAAGGAAAACGTGCCCACCATCGGCATGGCCACCACGCTTGTGACGTCTGCCGCCGTGGCCGACGAGGTAGTGTATGCGGTCACGAAGGAGCTGTTCGAGAACCTCGAGAGCTTCAGGAAAACGCATCCGGCGCTCGAGGGGCTCACGAAGGAATTCGCGCTCGAGGGCCTGTCGGCGCCGATTCATCCCGGCGCGGTCAAGTACTACAGGGAAGTCGGCCTGATGAAATAGCCTTGCCGCCGGCGCGGAGGAAACTGCAACGTGGGCCTGCTTCCCGACAGCGAAAACAGCCGGGCGGATTCCCCGCCGAGCGGGCGTGGGCGGCGGGCGGTTTCCATCATCGCAGGGGCGTGGTCTCTGTTCCAGTTGTCGCTGCCGCAACTTATCACGCTCAACAGCGACTACGTGCGGGCCATCCATCTTGTATTTGCGATCGTCCTCGTTTATCTCAGCTTTCCGGCTCTGAAGAAGATAAAGCTCGGCGGCCCGTTGAAGTTCCTATCGGCCGGCGATCGGCTGTGCCTGCCCGACGTTATCCTTGCATTCGCTGCCGCACTTGCCGCGGGCTACTACGCGCTCAATTACGCCGGCATCAGCGTGCGACAGGGAATGTCCGTCCCCCCCCGCGACATAGCAATGGGCGTGCTGCTGGTTGTGCTGCTGCTGGAGGCGGCCCGGCGGGCGCTGGGGCCGGCGCTCTCGTGCGTTGCGGGGCTGTTCATTGCTTATGGTTTTCTCGGGCCGTACATGCCCGAGCTGTTTGCGTTTGGCGGACTGTCGCTCGAGCGGATGCTCAGCCAACTGACGCTCTCGTCGGAGGGAATCTACGGCGTGCCGCTGAGGGTGTCCGCTTCGACGGTCTTCCTGTTTGTGCTGCTGGGCGCGATGCTCGAGAAGAGCGGCGGCGGGCAGTACTTCGTGCAGCTTGCGTTCAGCCTGCTTGGCCGCTTCAAGGGCGGGCCGGCAAAAGCCGCCGTCGTAGCCAGCGGCCTCACCGGCATGGTGTCGGGCTCGAGCATCGCCAACGTCGTCACCACGGGCACGTTTACCATTCCGCTGATGAAGCGCTGCGGCTACCCGGCCGAGAAAGCCTGCGCGATCGAGGTGGCGGCCAGCACCAACGGACAACTGATGCCGCCGATCATGGGCGCGGCGGCGTTCATCATCGCCGAATACTGCAACCTCTCGTATCTGCAAGTTGTCCGCGCGGCGATCGTGCCCGCCGTGATCTCCTACCTGGCGCTCATTTACATAACGCACCTCGAGGCATGCAAGCTGGGGCTGCGCGGCTTGGCCGTGGCGGAGCTTCCCCGGTTCGGCGCCGTTTTCGTGCGCGGCGTTCATTTCCTGATCCCGCTGGGGCTGCTGGTGGGTATGCTTCTGACGGGCTTCTCGCCGCAGCTCGCGGCCTTTTATGCTATCCTCGCGCTTGCCGGCCTCATCGTGGTAAAGGAACTCATCAACGGCCGCCACAGCCGAAAGCAGGCGCTCGCCAACGCACTCCGCCTGATCTGGCAGAGCCTCGTATCCGGCGGAAAAGGCATGATGGCAGTGGGCGTTGCGTGCGCGGCTGCCGGCATTATCGTGGGCATCGTCGGGATGGGGCTCGGCGAGCAGATCACCCAGATCGTCGACACACTCGCCGGCGGAAACATCATGCTGATTCTGCTGCTCACCGCATTTGCGTCGCTCGTGCTCGGCATGGGCCTGCCCACCACGGCCACCTACATCGTGATGGCATCCCTCACGGCGGGGGTGATCGTGGAGCTGGCCGGCGAGGCGGGCCTCGAGGTTCCGCTCATCGCCGCGCATCTCTTCTGCTTCTTTTTCGGGATCCTCGCCGACGACACTCCGCCCGTGGGCCTCGCCGCGTACGCCGCCGCCGCCATCGGCAAGGCAAACCCCATCAAGACCGGACTGCAGGGCTTCGCCTACGACCTGCGCACCGCCATACTGCCGTTCGTTTTCATCTTCAACACCGATCTGCTGCTGTGGAACATCCACGCCTGGTGGCACATCGCGATCATCTTCGCGACCGGAACCATCGCGCTCTTCGCGTTTGCGGCGCTGGTTCACAACTACACAATGATCCGCAACCGCATCCACGAGTCGATCCTGCTCGTGCTCTGCGTGCTGTTGTTGCTGCGCCCGCAGGCCGTGCCGGGCATCTTCCTGCGGGCGGGGCAGGTCGTGCCCGAGAGCACATTTGTGTGGTACGCGCTCGGCTCGGCGCTGTTCGGGTCGGTTTACCTGCTGCAGTGGCGGCGTGCGAGGGCGACGGCTGAACTCGCCGCCGATGCGTGAAAATCGACCCCAAGCTGCTCAGTACCGCTCCACACAACAAAGGGGACAATTACCGACAGGAAGCTACGCCAACAGGCCTGATCGGCGATAGCCCCGAGAGGGTTGGCATCTTGTCACCCCTACGATTACACTAATCCTTCGACAGCTCATTTGGAGGGTGCGCCGCTATGTCTACGCCCAAAACGCCTTGAAACGGCCATTTGGGAGGCCCCGTCCCAACGCAAATGACAAGCGGCTTTGTAACTCCTTGCATGCCAACCACTTGCATCTCTAGCTGGTGCCAGGCACCAGGTGAAGATGTAACTTGCGAAATACCAACCACTTACGACGTCGCTTGTCATTTGCGTCGCTCATAAGGCGCAATAAGGGCGTGTAATGCGGCGCGCGTTCCCGGCTTGATGATGCGAGTGCTGGCGTATCTTTCCAATAATACAAGATGCCGTTAGACGTACTGCGAGGGCGGAGGCAATGCGGCTGGCCGCGCAGTCTTCTGCAAGAAGATGCTTCATTGTGTCCAGCGCAATTTCCGGGCAATAGTCTGGCCCTGCGCCGGTGAAAGCGTGCCTGGCTTCTCGTTCCCCTATTTGCGTGGAGTTGTGCTCACCCGACCTCGCTGATCTTATGCTCGGCCGACTCCAGCCACTCGGGGTTCATCGTAACGCCCCAGCCGGGGCCGTCGGGGATCATCACCTTGCCGTCGTGAACATCAAGCGCGGGCGTGAACAAGTTGTCGGTCCACGGCACATCTTCGATGCCGTACTCGAGATGCGGAGCGGCGTTGGGTATCGCGCCCAGCAGGTGCAGCGAAAACACGGTTACCAACGACAGGTTCGATGAATGCGGCACGCACTGCTTGCCGGCCTCGGCCGCCATAGCCGCCACGCGCATCGATCTCGCCATGCCGCCCACGTAGCACACATCGGGCTGAACAATGTCGACGGCGTTCATGTTGACCATTCGCTGCCACTGCGCGAGGTCGACGTCCTGCTCTCCGCCGGCGACGTCAAGTTGCTCGAGCGCCTCCGCCACCTGGGCAGTCCACTCCAGCTCCCAGTAGGGGCACGGCTCTTCGAAATGGCACACGCCGTTGTCTTCCAGCATCTTGCCCACCTCGATAGCGCGTGGCGCGGTGTAGCAACTGTTGGCGTCTACAAGCAGCCTCACGTCGTCGCCGATCGCCTTGCGCACGGCCGGCACGATTGCTTCGGTTCGCCCGGGCCATTGGTCTTCGTCGTGGCCGCACACCTTGCCGATTCGAATCTTGAATGCGGTGTAGCCGTGGCTGTCGCGCAGGCGTGCCAGTCGCTCGGCCTCGTCTTCGGGCTTGATCTGGCGGCTCATACTCGAGCCATACGCGGGGAACGGTCGGGGCTTGCCGCCGAGCATCTCGCACACGCTCTTGCCCTCGAGTTTGCCCTTCAGGTCCCACAGGGCCGTTTCGACGCCGCCCACGGCTCGACACACATACGACCACGGAAACTTGTACTCGGCCTCGATCCAGCGGTCGGCGATTGTATCGAGGTCGGACGGATCCGCGCCGAGCGCGTGGTGCGCGATCTGCTGGTGGAGGACTATCGCAGAGATGTTGGCGTTGAAAGGGGCAGTCTGGCCGATCCCCTCGGCGCCGTCGTCGGTGCGCACCCGCACCATGCAGAGGCATCCCTTGTTAAACGTCTCGATGCTCTTGATCTTCATTAGCTCGCTGCTCCTTTGCCGCACTGTTACTTGCCGATGGGCGACATGGGCCACCATCAATCGAACGCTCAGACCAGAATATACTGCGGCCCGCCGGCAAAAGCAAGTGGAAAACGTGTGGACGGAAAACGGCCCCGCCGCGTTTTCGCTTGATACGAAGCCGCTGGTAGCGTATACTTTTTGTTTGACCTACAAGAGGCGGTTTCTTGAATTATCTGCCCGCCCGGCAGACTCGCGGAAAGGCCCAGATGCCCGACACAATGAAGAAGGCGGTGATAACCGGCCCGAAGCGGATTGAAATAATCGACGTCGATGTGCCCAAACCCGGACCCGGCCAAGTGCTCGTGAAGGTGCTGTCCATCGGGATATGCGGGTCCGACCTCCACTACTACGCGGGCGATCAGATCGGCGATCGCGACATCAGCTACCCCATGAGCCTGGGACACGAGTTTGCAGGTGACATCGCGCAGGTCGGCCCCGGCGTGACGAGCGTAAAACCCGGCGACAGGATCCTCGCCGAGCCGGCGCTCGGATGCGGCGAATGCGAATGGTGCAAGGCCGGCCGGATCAACCTCTGCCCCGAGTGCAAGTTCTGCGGGTCGCCGCCCGTCGACGGCGCACTGTCGCAATACTACATACTCGACGAGCGCCAGGCGGTGAAGATACCCGACGACATGAGCTACGACAGCGCCCTGATGGCCGAGCCGCTGGCCAACCTGATCCACGCGTTCGGCATGTGCCGTTTTGAGCCGGCCGACACGGTGAGCATCATCGGCTGCGGGCCGATAGGGCTGCTGCTGTTGCAGCTAGTGCGGCGTGCGGGGCCGTCCGAAATATTCGTTGCCGAAAAAGTGGGCTATCGTCTCGAGCACGCGCGCCGGCTGGGCGCCGACGTGTGCATCGACGCGGCCGAGAAGGATGCCGCCGAGGAAATCCTCGCGGCCACCGGCGGGCGTGGGGTCGATCTGGCGGTCGAGGCCGCAGGCGACGTGCAGGCCATCGGGCAGTGCATCGAGGTCGCCAAACGCGGCGGATTCGTGCTGATCGAGGGCATCCCCGGCGAGACGACCATCCCCTTCGATATTCGCACGGCGCGCCGCAAGGAGCTTACCGTGCAGCTCTGCCGGCGATGTCCCGACCCGCCGCACAAGGCGCTCACGATGATCCACGACAAAACAATCGACGTCGATTCGCTGATAACGCACCACTTTCCCATCGGCGAAAGCGCGGGCGCGTATCGGCTGGTATACGATTACACCGAAGGAGCCGTGAAGGTAATTGTGAACCCCTGGTCGGAAAAGATGCACAGCCCTGCCGGCTGAGGTACATCGCAGGAAAATTCCTAGCTTTTCCTGCAACTTGCTCCCACTATATTTTAGGGAACCGAAAGCCGGATGCGAATGGAAGTTGACGATAGCCGCCTGGTCAAGAGAGTTCTTGCCGGTGAAACAGAATGCTTCACGACCCTCCTGACGCGGCACACGACGATGGTCCGGGCCGTCATCTACAGTATGGTAGGCGCCGACTCGTCCGCCGACGACCTCGCACAGGAAGCATTCTTGCGCTCTTTCAAATACCTTGGCTCGTTGTCCGACCATGGCAAGTACGGCGGATGGCTGTGCGGAATCACTCGGCGAGTGTGCCTCGATTTTCTCCGAACGCGCCGCAAGGCGATGCTCTCGCTCGAGGAGCTTGCCGAGGTTGGGGTCGACCTCCCCCAGCCGCAAGACGCCACCGCCGAACTCAAGAACAACGTGCACGAGGCGATCATGAACCTGCCCGAGCACCTCGGGCAAATCGTCCTGATGCGTTACATAGACAAATACTCCTACGAACGCATGGCGGAAATCCTGGGCGTGTCGAGAGCGACCGTGAGTGCAAGGCTGATGCAGGCAAGAAAACTGCTGAGGGAAAAGCTCGACCAAAGGCCCCGGTGAGAATATCAATGGCTCGGGAGAGCACGACAACTGCCTCCACCCGAAGGGAATAGCGATGCCCTGCTCCAAATGGGAACAACTCATCTCCGAATACCTCGACGGCGAACTGTCGCAGGAAGACACCGCCCGCGTCGAGCGGCATCTGCTCGAGTGCAAGGGCTGCGCGGAGTTCTTCAAGAAGATCAAGGCCGACGGCGAGGCGGTATCTGAAGCGTTTGATCTGCCCGGGCCCACTACGGCGGCGTTTGCCGACCGCGTGATGGGCGCTATCAGGCGCCCCGCGCGGCGCCGAAGGCGCTGGCCCTGGGCGATAGCAACCGTTGCCGCGTCCATTGCCGTGGCGCTCTTCCTCATGCAGCCGGGCAGCATCGGCCGAGTAACGAAGATAGTGGATCGGTCGGGCATCACGGCAAGCGGCGGCGTCGAGCTTGTTCAGGTCGATGCCATCGCCGCCGCCGAAACAGGTTCGGCGATCAAACGGGGCGACATCATCGCCACCTCGGCCGGGCGCGTGGTATTCGTCAGCCTCAAGACCGGCGACGAGATAATCATCAACCACGACTCGCGCGTCATCTTCACCGGCGCAGAGCCCCGCTATCGCGGCATACTGGACCTGCTCGGCGGCGAGGCCTTCGTCCGCGCCGCCGAAGGGAAAGGCGCCTTCGCCGTCAGAACGTCCGCCGGCACAGCAACGGTCCTGGGCACGCAGTTCAGCGTGACGTTCGACGGCCCCGCACGGCGCACCGCTCTTACCGTCGTCAAGGGTGCGGTTCGTTTTCACAATTCGCGCGGCGAGAAGCTGGTGACGGCCGGGCAGCGGTCGGTGGCGTCCGCTCAGGATGCACCATCGCAGCCGGAAACCGTCGACGCCCACGCGCTCACCGCGTGGGTCGATCCTCCATCCGCCGCACGCCTCGAGCAGATCGCGCGCCGAATGGTCGAAGGCCTCAGCGCCCGCGTCGTTCCGGCGAAGGACGTCTTCGAGGCGGATGAGCCGATCCACGTAACAATCGAGCTTGCCAACAAGGGCGCCACGGCCGTGCAGTTTGACCACCGGCTCTTTGCCGACCGCGAAGACAACGCCCCACGGCGCACACACCACAAGCTGAGCCAGGTGATGCTCACGAGAATCTTCGGCGCCGAACTCGAAACACACGCCGCCGAGTTGCCCGAGCCGGAGCTGACCGAACTCAAGCCGGGCAAGACCTGGCGGGCACGCTTGCAGCTCACCGACGCGGACGAGCATCCGGCCCTGCGCACAATCCGCGGGCCAGGCTCATACAGCGTGGCCGTTGCATTCGCGGCGGGCAAGTTCGTGCCGGGGGCGCCCGACGATTCGATAGTCTGGGCGGACGTCGACTCGGAGTCGGCCATTGTGCGCGTTCTCAGCACGGCGAAGCCGCAGGAAGGCGTGCCGGTTGCCGGGCTGCAGATAGACCTCGATGCCGCGTCGCCCTGGTGCAGGATCGGCGGCGATCCCCTTGCACTCAAGTTCAGCATCAAGGGCGTAACGAGCGACGAACTCGCCGTGAGCACCAGCGGAAAGTTCCAGGCCAGGATCGAGCCCGTCACATTTGGCATGCTCACCGCGCACGCACCCGGCGCCGAGCTGCCCGACAAGCTGGACAAGACCCTCGAGCAACTGGGAGTAGAAGAAAAAGAATTGTCGCTGCGCCAGGCGCTCGATATGCTCCACGACAAATGCAAGAACAACGTGCTGGCCGACCGCGATGTCATGAGCGACATGACCGTGAAGCTCGAGCCCGCGCAGACCCTCGCCGAGAACCTGAAATACCTCTGCGCCGAAGCGGGCGCAACCATGGAGGTGGGCCGATCAGCGCTGTGGTTCTTCTCGGCGCCCGAGCCGCCCTCGCTCGATGCCGCGCCGGCGCTCACAAAGCTCGAAAACAAGGAAGGCTGGATCAAGCTCAAGGCAGTCGACACCAGGCAAGGCGAGCTGAAGCTCACGCCCGGCGGAGAGTACCTGCCTCGCACCGGGCTGTATCGCTGCACGCTCGAATACTCGAACAGGCAGACGGCAGCCGAAGACGACCTGCTCGCCGCCTGGCTCGGAACCGTGAAGTCGAGGCCGATAATGATTGCCGTGTTCGAGCCGCAGCCGCCCACGCAGCGAAGCGACAACGGCCTGAGCCTCAAGTTGATCCAGGCCCAAGCCGCCGAGCCCACGGAGGGCCAAGACGCATCCGCCATCCGGATCGAGGTCGAATTCAGCAATACTTCCGACAAGGCCATCACGCTGCATCCGGCCGACGGCCTGAGAGTCAGGGCGCAGCATCTGCTGCGCGACCTGCTCAACCCCTACTGTTACGAAGAAGGCGACGCGCGCGTGGCAAGAGTATTTGACAAGCCGAGCCACCTCGCCGCCGGCGGCGCCGGCGTTGCCGATGTCATCAACGGCCCGCTCTTTGCCGACCTCGGCGACCTCGTCGGTGCCGACCGCCTGAAAGAGGGTCGCATAGCCGCCCGTGCCGAGGGAGTATCGGCCGGCGAAGTGCTCGAGTTCATAGCGCGGATGAACGACATATCATTCATGCGCAGCGGCGACCACACATACGTAATGAAACGTGATCGCGCCCCAACCCAGGCCGCCCCACTCGAGCTTGCCTCATTGAAAGGAGCCGACGCCGGGGGGCTACTCATGATCCCCGCCGGCGAGCGCCGCACACTCACCGCAACCATCTCCCTGCGCGAGCCGGGCCGCCACCGCCTCCAGATTCAATTCCTCCGCACCGGCGACGGCGAGGAAGGCATCTGGACCGGCGACGCGCACTCCGATCCCCTGATTGTCGACGTGAAGTGAAACAGAAACCGCGCATGGGCACGCGTAGGGGCGGTGCTTCGCAGCACGGCCTCCCGACCGAAATATGTGTTTAGCGTGGTCCAAGATGGCACGTTTCGACTCTGGGGGCGTGGCCTATACTCGTGGCAGGTCCGCTGGCCTTGTGCTGTGCTCCCCTGCCGGCTTGTCCGGCAGGAAGCGAAGTTCGGTAGTGAGAACGGCAGACACAAAACACCCGCCCCCTGCCGCCTCGTGCGGCAGGAGGCAAAGTTCGTAGGCGAAAGCAAATCGCCCCTCGCAGGCATGTAGGAACGTCGGGTAACTGCACCACCCGTCGGTGCAACTGCGAACTTATTCAC
>JABMSA010000665.1 GCA_013202185.1 Planctomycetota bacterium | reverse complement strand
CTCTCAGACTGTGCCAAAACTGTGCCAAACTTTCACCTAAACGACAGGAAATGACCGGAAAGATCGAGAAGCAATGAGAACTTGACAGGTTCTTGCTACAAGGGAACTTACGACGAAAATTGCTGGTGGATAAGGACTTGCGGAACTCGCGTCTAACGACTCCCGCCCCCGCTGCCAGTTCAATCATGAAAGGCTCCGGAATCTGATAGGTTATCTCGACCTCCAGCCGTTCCGGGGCCGGTTGCATCGCCCGCACAGTTCTCGCCCAGGTCGGGCACGACCAAACGCCAAATTACAGACATCCATGCGGGGAAGACGGTTTCGCCACCGTGCAGAATTCGTTCCCCAGCAAGAAGATCCCAACAGCGCAACCGCCCCGCAACCGGAAGAATCGTCTTGACATTCGCCGAGGCAACACTATAATGATACTCTCGATGAGGATATAAGACAGACCGACAGGCCGACATCACCTGGTTCATCGGCCTCAACCGCAGCGGGAAAGCCGCCGGAAGTAAGATGAATGGAACATGACTTGAGTACGTTGACGCCGCGAGAGCGAATGCTCACGGCCATGCGGAACGAAATGCCGGACCGTGTGCCTGTTGCTCCGGATATATCGAACATGGTGCCTTGCCGGCTGACGGGAAAACCGTTCTGGGACATCTACCTCTATCAGGATCCTCCGCTGTGGAGGGCATACATAAACGCCGTGGAGTATTTCGGAATTGACGGATGGATCTACAGCCTCGATGGATTCTCGCTGCCTGACCCGAACCAACGGAAAACGCAGGACGATGGGGTCAAACACGAAACCGTTATCGTGAGCCGATCGGACGAGCGGATCATCACGCGCGGTTGCACCCAGCGAAAAGGCCGGGAACGCGAGTGGTGGGGTAACGTAACGGTTTATCCTCGCGCCGATTCGCCCACGACGCTTCCGGCTTCGAAGATCGGCATGGAGCCGCCGCCTGATGAATGGTGGCCCGTCGAAGGGGTAAAGCCGCAGAAGAAGGGGTTCGACCTGCTGAAGGAAGCTCTCGAATACTTCGACGACAGGGGCGTCATCGGCGTCTGGGCGGGGCCGCCGCAACTGGTGGGCCCGGAACAGGGATGGGGCTATTCCATTTATGACTACTGCGATCGGTACGACGAGGTGAAGCAGTGGAGCGTATCGGCCGGCGAAAGGTCGGTGGAGCATCTCAAGAGGGTGCTGGAGGGGCCGGTATGGCCCGACTTCATTCTCACGGGCGGGTCGGGCATGCTGGTGTTCATGACGCCCGACATTGTCCGCGACCTTGCCTTGCCGACCCTCAAGAGGATCACGGAGGTGTGCAGGGAGGCGGGCATCCCATCACAGGTGCACTGCTGCGGACCGGAACGCGAACTCGTGAAGATGTGCGCCGAGGAGACGGAGCTAACGTCGATCAACCCGCTCGAGGTGCCGCCCATGGGCAATTGTGATCTTGCGGATGTCAAGAGGAACCACGGACACAAGCTGGGCCTGATGGGAAACCTACACACGACGGATGTGATGCTGCGCGGCAGCGTGAAGGATGTTCGTCGCGAGAGTCTCAAGGCGATTCGGGCCGCCGGCCGAAACGGAGGCTTCATATTGTCTACGGGCGATCAGTGCGGCAGAGACACGCCCGACGAGAATATCCGCGAGATGATCAACGTGGCGAACGAATTCGGCGTCTATCCGCTCGACATGGCCGCGATCGATCGCGAGATCAAGCGGTTGGGAAGTTGAGTCCCATTTGGGATTGATATGAAGATAGCCCGACCCCAACAACGGGTCGCACTTTGTTGCACGTTCCGCGCAAAAAAGCGAATCCGGGCGTCAACTGAAAGGATGAGAAAATGAGACTCGGTGGTCCCCTCTTCAAGGAGTATGAAACTCCAGACCAATGGGTTGCGGCAGTGCATGCACTCGACTATCGCGCCGCATACTGTCCGGTCGAGCCGGATGCTCCCGGAGACGAAATCCGGGCTTATGCGTCAGCGGCTCGTGAAGCCGATATCGTCATCGCCGAAGTCGGTGCGTGGAGCAATCCGCTCAGCCCGGACGACGCGACGCGCAAGGCCGCTCTTGAGAAATGCAGGAACGCCCTCGCCCTGGCGGACGAAATCGGCGCTCGATGTTGCGTGAATATTGCCGGGTCGAGAGGGACAAAATGGGATGGTCCGAGTGAAGAGGACCTGACCGAAGAGACCTTCGGTATGATCGTTGACACGATTCGCGACGTCATTGACAGTGTACGGCCGAAGCAGGCATTCTACACTCTCGAGACCATGCCATGGATGTATCCTGATTCGACTCAAGCATACGTTGACGTGCTGCGGGCGATCGACCGCAAAGGCTTTGCCGTGCATTTCGATCCGGCAAACCTGATCTGCAGCCCGCAGCGGTACTTCAACAACGCGGAGATCATCAGGGATTTCGTGGCGAGGCTCGGATCGCATATCCGCTCTTGTCACGCCAAGGACATCCTGCTGCACGACCGCCTGACCGTGCACCTGGATGAAGTTCGGCCGGGATGCGGCGGACTTGACTACCGCACCTACCTGGCGGAGATCGCCAAGTTGGACAAGGATATTCCCATCATGTTCGAGCACCTGCCAGATGCCGAGGAGTACGGCGCGGCTGCGGCACACGTTCGGCATGTTGCCGAGCAGGAGGGAATCGCGCTGTGAAGCCAAAGGCCGTTACCGTCAAAGACAGAGAACCAGCGGACCAAAGAGTGCGGGCGACGCGGTGACCCGCGCGCCTGGCTCCGTGCGTTCGCGCTACAGAAACAGGATCTGCTCATGAAATGTACCGGCAAAAAGCGAATGCTGAATGCCTATCGCGGGGATTTCTCCGATACACCTGCAGTGGCGCCCGAGTTCTGGTACTACTACCCGGCCAAATTGCTCGGCGTCGACATGATCGAGTTTCAGCGGGACGTCTCTTTCCACCAGGCGCTGAAAACCACGTTCGAAAAGTTCGGTTGCGAGGGCTGGGGCGTCGCATTCGCGGGCGCGCCCAACGACAAGGTGACCGGGCGCACGGAAGACAAATGGCTCGACGACGACACCCTCGAGGTACGGCACACTACACGGACGCCGCGAGGAATACTGACCAGCGCAAGCCGCATCAGCCGCGATGAGCCGGCGTGGGAGATTGAGCGCCCGATCAAGGATATCGAAAGCGATCTGCCGGCCTGGGAAATCGCAAGCCTTGGCGGCGATCCCGCGGCTATGGACGTGTCTCCGCTGGTCAAGGCCTGGGAGGAGGTCGGCGATGCCTATCTGCTCGAGGCATGGCTTGGCGTGCCTTTTTTCGATTTCTTCGCGGGCGCGCGTGAAGGCGGGTTTGAAGCCGGCATCTTCGATTTCATGAACCCGGATCTTGAGCCAAAACTCCGCGAGCTGCAGGCTCGCTACGCTCGGCAACTGATTCTCGCCGCCCGCAGAATCTGTGAATCGACGCCGCTGGAGAGCCTGTGCATCGGATGCTCGTGGAGCTGCAACTCGCTCGTCGGCCCGGTGCTGTGGCGCGAGTGGGATAAGCCCGTCATCAAGGCGGTCGCCGAAGAAGTGCGCCGGCACGGGCGGCTGTTGCACGTGCATTTCCACGGCAAGTGCATGGAAACCGTCAGCGATTTCGCGGAAATGGGCATAGACTGCGTCTGCCCGTTCGAGCGTCCCCCGGGCGGCGACGTCCACGGGCTTGGCGACCTGCGCACCATTGCGAAACTGCTGAGAGGACAAACCACGATGAGCGGCAACGTCCATACGGTTGAAACCTTGATCCGGGGCGGCGAGCAGGACGTGCGCCGAGAAGTACGAGAGGTGTTGGAAGCTTTCGCCGGCAACCCGAGGGTCATAGTCGGTACCGGTGACCAGGTTGGCCGTGAGACGCCGGAAGAGAATCTCTTTGCGCTTATGGATGAGGCGCGCAAGCACACGAGACGATCCGGCGATGTCGAGCCCGATGCCACTGCAGATGCGTGCAAGCCGCGCCGCTGAGCTTCCACGTTGAGCAGGAAAGGCACACCAGGCAGGCATGGGCATGCAGGTGCTACGGCATCTTGAGCTGCTCGGCGTCGGGCAGGTCGCGTAGGGACTTGAGGCCGAATCGCTCGAGGAATTTCTTCGTGGTGCCGTAAAGGTAGGGCCTGCCAATCACTCCCTCCCTGCCGACGATCTTCACCATGCCTCTTTCCATCAGCATCCTCAGGATCGGGCCGGCCTGCACGCCGCGAATCACCTCGATGTCGGCCCGGCCAATCCCCTCCAGGCCTCTCATTGTGAGCATCCCGTCCGCAGGCTGTTGCGCACGAAGATCAGGTCTTGGATATTAATCGCACCATCTCGGTTGAGGTCTGCCCGCCAGTTGCCGCCGGAGTGGAAAGCTACATAGCGGCCGTCGGCGCTGATGGAG
>JABMSA010000664.1 GCA_013202185.1 Planctomycetota bacterium | reverse complement strand
GTTACCAGGGCTACCTTGTCGCGAAGCATCGATGGCTGCGGATCGCCTTCGTGTGATCCCATCAGTTGGACCTCCTGTTCGGTGCCTACGAAGTGCGTCGCCCGGCGCCTTTTCCGGCTTCGTCCATCATGAACGCTGCGTTTCCGGCGGGATCTTTGCCGTCGAAAACGGCGCTCCCCGTGACGATGATTTGTGCGCCCATAGCCGCCACGGCGCCGATGTTTTCTTTCTTGATGCCGCCGTCAACCCCGATCAGGATATCATGTTGCGCGTCGGATATCATCTTGCCCAAGGCGTCGAGCCGTGCCTCGGTGGACGCGGCGAACTTCTGGCCGCCCCACCCCGGGTTGACCGCCAGCAGCATGACGAAGTTCACCTCGTCGAGAAGCGGCCGCACCGTTTCGATAGGAGTTCCGGGATTGAGCGCAACGCCCCGCACAATGCCCCGCTCCGGATCGTTGGCGTTCTGCATCTCTGCCAGCCGCTGAAGGGCGCGATGAACGTGCCGAGTCGATTCGACGTGGACGGTCACGATGTCGGCGCCCGCCGCCACGTAAGCGTCGATCTTGTCCACCGGTTCCTCGATCATGAGATGGACGTCTTTCAGCAGGCCCGTTTTCACGGCCTTGACAAATGGCGCCCCGAACGTGAGCATCGGGCAGAAGCAGCCGTCCATCACGTCGAAGTGCAGTATGCGCACACCCGCGGCCTCGATCTCATCGATCTGGCCGCGCAGGTCCATCATGTCGGCGGAGAGCACTCCCACCGAGATCAGCGGGTCGGCCGCCTTGAGTTCTTCGACCAGCGGGGTCCGGCGCCCGGTGCCCATCTACTTCTTCTCCTTGAGGGTCTGGTACAATTCCAGCGCGTCCTCAGGCTTCATGTTATCATGAACGACTTTGGCCACCGCCTGGAGCATCGCCACCGGGGCGTCGCTCTGGAAGATGTTGCGTCCCATATCTACACCCGACGCGCCTTGCTGCACGGCGTTGTAGGCCATTGTCAGGGCGTCCAGCTCCGGAATCTTCTTGCCGCCGGCCATGACTATCGGCACTGGACATGAGGCCGTGACCGTCTCGAAGCCGTCCGGTACGTAGTAGGTCTTGACGTACTGGGCGCCCAACTCCGCGCAGATGCGACAGGCCAGGCGGAAGTACCTTGCATCGCGGGCCATGTCCTTGCCGACGGCGGTAACCGCCATGACGGGAATGCCGCAGCGCAGGCCCATGTCGACGAGCCGGGTCATGTTGTGCACTGACCGTGTTTCGAACTCTCCGCCGATGAAGACCTGTATGCCGACGCCCGCGACGTTGAGCCGAACCGCGTCTTCCATGTCCATGCAGATCTGCTCGTTGGACAACTCCTTGAGGATGCTGGGGCCGCCGCTCGCCCGCAGTACCATCGGCTTGGTGGTGGCAGGCGGGACCATCGACCGCAGTACGCCTCGCGTGCAGAACAGGGCGTCACAATACGGAATGAGCGGAACGATATTCAGATCGATCCGCTCCAGGCCCGTCGTTGGCCCTTGGAAGTAACCGTGATCGACGGCCAGCATGACGGCGCGGCCCGACTTCGGATTGAACACCCGTGCCAGGCGGTTTTTCATCCCCCAGTCGAGGGCCCCGGATCCTTTCAGGAAGAACCCCGGGGTTTCCTGCGGCACGTCCTCGTAATACTTTTTTCCTTCTTTCACTGCTTCTGCATCCGGCATGTTTCAATCTCCTTGCTCATCCTGAATCTGCGCAGGGTTTCATCACGAACAGCCGGCTCATGCCCGTAATCCCGTTCCTGATCGGGCATCAGCAACCTGTGACCACTCTTTATACCACTTGGATGGTCAGGATTCAAGCCCCAATCTCATGGTGGGTCCGTGGGTCTGTGGGTTTGTGGGTTTGTGGGTTCAGAATCGTCCTCGTCGTCGTCGTCGTCCTCGATCCGTTTCTTTCCGCAAATAACAAGCAGCGAGTGATGAGTGGTGGGTCCGTGGGTTTCTGCGCGTCCGTTAATCGTCCTCGTCGTCGTCGTCGAATCTGATTCCGGCAACTACATCGTGAACCTTGCCGTGAACTATCTGCTCTTCTTGCCGCGGGTGGCGATGTAGTTCACGACAAGGTTCACGAAGTAGTTTCTCATCAAGCCCGACCCGCCACCACCTGGACACGTCCCGGCGGCGGATCAATCGGGCAGAGCGTCTTGCCGCACTGCGGCGGCATCACCGTCGTGATTTGCGGAGGTCTCGGGGGTCGGGCTGATCTCTACGAGCCGGCCGACGTCCCCCACCGTTCCGCCGACCGCTGCGTGGACCCTCGCCCCGCGCCTGCCCTGTGGAATCTCGCCGATCGCCTGCCCGGCGTCGACATTATCGCCGGCGCCCACGACCGGAACAGCCGGAGCGCCCACGTGCTGCAAAAGCGGCACTGCGAGGCTGTGCGCCGGCGTGGCTTCCGGCTCGGCGTCGGCGTGAATGATCCTCCGAAGATCGGCCGTCTCCACGTATTCTTCCACTCCGAGGCGTGATATAAGCTCTTCGACGGACACGTGCCCGGTGGCGTATTCGGCCGTCACCCGGCCCGGCTCGCCGGCGGGCGGCTTCTCCCAGCCCATCGCCTCGAGGTGCGCACTTATCAGCCGGCAGATAACCCTCGGCGAAACGCCCATCTTGCACACAAAGCTGTCGCACACGCCGCAGCCGCCGCAATCGACGGCCGACGTAATGCTGGCGTTCAGGTTCTCAAGCGAAAAGCAAATGGCTTGCATGATCTTGTGCGGCTCGATCATGCACCCGGCGAGATGCCGCGTGCAGTGTTCGGTGCACTCGCTGCAATGAAAACAAGTCGACCTCGCCCTCAGCAGCATGACGGCGATCGACCTCGTCCGCTTCTGCACCTGGATGTGATGCGCCGGAAGCACAAGCACCGCCGCCGTGGTCTTCGTGATCGGCTGAGAGGTGTCGTCGGCCAGGGCGCCCGAGGCCGGCCCGCCGACGAGCACGCGAAACTTCTCGGTCGTCGGGCCGCCGGCGCGGTCGATGGCATCCTGAAGGCTCGCGCCAAGCGGCATTCGCACCACCCCGGGATGCGCCACTTCTCCTGCGACGGTCACGGTGCGGTGCGTCACCGGGGTGCCGTCGAGTGCGCGGCTGAGGTTGAAAAGCGTTTCCACGTCGAACACACCAACGCCAACGGAGGCCGGCGTTCCGCCATCCGGCACCACCCGCCCGGTGGTCTCGTGCGTGAGGGTGTGCGCCTCGCATGCGGGGTAAAAACCGGGAGCGTGGAAAACGTCGATCTGCGGATGGGCGGCCGCCTCCGCCCGGACCGCCGCATCAAGATCGGAATCCACATTCAGGTGAGCGACAATCCCGCGCCGAGCGCCGGTCGCCGTCATGGCAAGCTCGAGGCCGTTTACGATCTCTCGCGCGTGATGCGTCATGAGCCACTTGGCGCCGAAGAGCAGCGGCTCGCTCTCGCACCCGTTGGCTACAACGACCTCAACCGATTCCTCGAGCTTGATGTGCGTTGGGATTCCGTAGCGCGCACCGACCACACCGGCGCTTCGCGCTGCTGCGATTATCTCGTCGCGGTCGGCCAAGAGTTACCCCCGTCAAGCCTGATTGTCTCTCAGGGCCTTTCGCCGGAACCGTTCTCATCGAACACTTTGGGGGCATTTGCTTCGACTGCTCGAGCCGAGTGCGCCGGTGAAGCATCCTTGCGTTTCCGGAACAACTCCGCCGCCGCACCATGTGCTCGCGGCCTCCGGAGAGGTGTCTTTTTTCAACGCTGCCGAAAGCGTACATACTTCCGCAGCCCAGACACATTATAAGGCGCCGGCTCTGTATTTCAAGTGTAAAGCGGACGGAAGGCAACCGCAAAACAAGATTGGGACTATGGTACGATGATGCCGCCGCGCATTTCGACTGCTGCTTCCTTGCGCCGGTCGTCGGCGCGATGCGGGGCGTGGTGTGTCAATCTTCGCAGCGCATGTAGTACCTGCCCAGAAGGTAGGTCATGTCGAGAATGTTCACCATGCCATCGCCGTTGGTATCACCCTCGAGACGCAGGTCGTAAATGGCCATCGCGGTGTGATCGGTGTTCATTGTCAATTGAAGCTCCCTCTGGCCATAGGGCTGTACCTCGTTATCCACCATCCAGTAGAGGAAGTAGTGCTGCGCGTCGCCGGGCCCGGGCACAATTCGCACGGCGGTGAGGGCCACGGTTTCTTCATCATCGCAGACTGCCGCGTAGTTTGTGGTGCCGGGCTTGTCGCCGCTGATGGCGGCGCCGGCCATAGGGGCGGACCCGACAGTGAGGATGTGGGTGACGGCTTCTGCAATGGCGGCATCGCCCGTGATGACGGTGTCGCCGGCGGGGCCGGCGTTCGCACTGTCAGACTGCTCAGTGTCGAGGTGCGCATTAAGATGGTTGCGAATGTAAATCAAGTCAAGAATGTTTGTCGTGCAGTCGTCGTTGGTGTCGCCGTCGAGGCGCCAGTCGTAAATGGCCATGGCAATGTGGTCGGTGTCCATCGTCAGTTGGAGTTCAGTCTGGCCATAGGCCTGGGCCACATCATCCACCATCCAGTAGGCGAAGTTGTGCCGCCTGCTGTTTGACCCAGGGATAATTTCCGGTGCCGTCAGGCTCACCACTTCCTGGTCATCGCAGGTTTCGGTGTAGTCTGTGGTGCCGGGCTTGTCGCCGGTGATGTCGATGCCTGTGATGGGCGCAGAGCTGACGGCCAGCGTGTGTTGCCGGATGGCATACTCGGCGGCCACGGTCTTGTCATCGTCCATCGTGACCTGCACGTCCTGCCCGGCGGGGGTGCCGTCGCCTGTCCATTGGACGAAGTCATAGC
>JABMSA010000663.1 GCA_013202185.1 Planctomycetota bacterium | reverse complement strand
TGCGTTTCGCCATCCGCGAAGGCGGCCATACCGTGGGTGCCGGCGTGGTGACGAAGATCCTCGAATAAAGTTGAGGGGGCGGCGCTGCCGCAAGGCCTGAGCCATGGCCCCTCGCTGGAGAAACATTCGGATGGCAGGGCAGAAAGTAAGAATTCGGATGGAAGCGTACGATCACGAAGTGCTGGACCAAAGCGCCCAGCTCATCGTTGAGGCGGTTAAGAAAACAGGCGCTCGTGTTCACGGGCCCATCCCGCTTCCCACCGGGATCGAACGCTACACGGTGCTGAGGTCGCCTCACGTCAACAAGACGTCGCGCGAGCAGTTCGAAATACGAACGCACAAGCGGCTCATCGACATCGAGGACCCCAACGCACAAACAATGGACGCACTAGGCAAGCTCGGCATGCCCGCCGGCGTAGACATACGCATCAAGGCGTAACGGCGCAGACGGCCAACCGAGCTTCTATAGTTGGAGACGGCAAAGGTGTTAACGCTTCCTGTGTACGACACACAAGGCAAAGAAACAGGCACGTTTCAAGTAGACGAAAACATGCTCGGGGGGAAGGTGCGGCGGCGCCTGATGCACGACGCAGTAGTCATGTACCAGGCCAACCAGCGCGTCGGCAGCGCATGCACAAAAACGCGCAGCGAAATAGCCGGAAGCACCAAGAAGCCTTACAGGCAGAAGGGAACGGGCAACGCCCGCGCCGGAAGCCGTAAGAGCCCCATCTGGCGCGGAGGCGGCGTGGCGTTTGGGCCGCGCCCCAGAAACTACCACTACAGCATGCCGCAAAAGGCGCGCAAGGCCGCGCTCAAGTCCGCCATCCTCGCCAAGATACTCGACAACGAAACAATTCTCATCGAGCAGATTCAGATCCAAGAGCCCAAGACAAAAAGGATAGCCGAGATTCTTGACAACCTCAAGATCGACAGGACATGCCTGCTCGCGATCGAGCAGCACGACGGCAACCTGTGGAAATCTGCCCGCAACATTGCCGGCCTCAGCACGAAGGCCGCGGCCGACATCAACGCCTACGACGTGCTGAAGCCGCAGCGGCTGCTCATCACAAAAGCCGCGCTCGAGAGCCTGATCCGATCATTTGCGGGTACCAACGGAGCAGAAAGCTGAACGATGTTGAAAGAAGCACATCAGATCATAATCCGGCCGGTTGTAACCGAGAAAGCATACAACATGCAGGCCGACAATACATACACGTTTGAAGTGGCGACGTCCGCCAACAAAGCCGAGATCAAGGACGCCGTCGAAGCCCTCTTCGACGTGAAAGTCATGGACGTGCGCACCATCCCCAAGCGGGGCAAGCTTCGCCGGCGGAGATTCAAGGCCGGGCGCACCCGCAGATGGAAAAAAGCAATGGTGAAACTGGCGCCCGAGAACACGCTCGACATCATGTAACCTTCGCCCGGGAATAGGAGCCGGCATAATGCCGCTGAAAAGTTATAAACCTACATCGCCGGGCCGCAGATTCGGCACCGTCTCCGACTTCTCGGAGATAACGAAAAAACGGCCCGAGAAAAGCCTCACCGTTCCCCTGAAAAAACACGGCGGCCGCAATGCCCACGGCCGCATAACGTGCCGGCATCGCGGCGGGGGGCACAAGAGGCTCTACAGGCGCATCGATTTCAGGCGCAACAAGTTTGACGTGCCCGCAAAGGTTGTGGCCATCGAATATGACCCCAACAGAAGCTCCCGCATCGCACTGCTGGAGTACGAAGACGGCGAGAAGCGCTACATCCTCGCCCCAAAAGGGCTGGGCGTGGGCAGCACGGTCATCAGCGGCGAGAAAGTGCCGGCCGAAATCGGAAACTGCATGCCGCTGCGAAACATTCCGCTCGGAACGCAACTGCACAACATCGAGCTGCGCAAGGGCTGCGGCGGAGTGATCGTGCGGTCGGCCGGAACGGCGGCGTCTCTCACCGCGAGGGAAGGCAAGTTTGCCCATATCACTATGCCCTCGGGTGAAGTGCGCAGAGTGAACGTAGACTGCCTCGCCACAATCGGCCAGGTGGGCAACCTCGAGCACATGGGCATCAATCTGGGCAAGGCCGGTCGAAAGCGCTGGATGGGCATCAGGCCCACTGTTCGCGGGGTGGCGCAAAACCCCGTGGCGCATCCGATGGGCGGCGGAGAAGGCCGCAGTTCGGGCGGCCGCCATCCGTGCTCGCCCTGGGGAAAACTGGCAAAAGGCGGCAAAACAAGAAGCCCAAAAGCCCCGACCAACAAGTACATCATCAGGAAGCGCGGCAAAAAGCGCTAAAGTGAAACACGGAGAGAACGATGTCTCGTTCCATCAGAAAAGGCCCATACGTCGACGTGAGGCTCATGAGAAAAGTGCTCAGGCAGAAAGAAGGCGGCAAGCCCGAGCCGATACAAACCTGGAGGCGCGCATGCACAATAGTGCCCGAGTTTGTAGGCCAGACGTTTCTGGTACACAACGGAAGGCAATTCATTCGCACGTATGTGACTGAAAACATGGTAGGCCACCGCCTGGGCGAATTCGCGCCCACGCGCACCTTCCGCGGGCACACCGGCAGGAAGGCATGAGCCGCTCGGCAGATACGAGGAACCGATGACAGGAATAGCGAAACATAAATTCGCGCGGATATCGGCCACCAAGGCCCGCCCCGTGGCCAACCTCATCCGCGGGCTGCCCGTCGACCAAGCACTCGGCGTGCTGTCACTCACCAACAGGCGCGCCGCCACAATGATCGACAAAGTGCTCCGCTCGGCCTGGGCAAACGTTCTCCAGGCGAATCCGCAAGCCGACGAAGAAGAATATCGCGTGTCGGAAACGAGGATCGACGGCGGGCCGATGTACAAAAGAATCCGCCCCAGGGCGATGGGCCGCGCAGTGCGTGTACGAAAAAGAACCAGTCATATTACCGTGGTCCTCTCCGACGAGAGCTGACACCGGAGCAAAAGCGTATGGGACAGAAAGTAAATCCGACCTCGTTCAGAATAGGCATCACCGAAACGTGGCGTTCGCGCTGGTACGCCGACAAGCAGAACTTCGGCCACCTGCTGGTGGAAGACTACAAGATACGCCGGCACATCAAGGAAAACTATCAGTTTGCCGGAATTCCGAAGATCGAAATCGAGCGCAACCGCGAGCAGGTGAAACTGATCCTCCACACCGCGCGGCCGGGAATCATCATCGGTCGCAAAGGCGCCGAAGTAGACAAACTGCGCGACGAAGTCGAAGAACTGACGAATCGGACCGTCACCATCAACATCAAGGAGATCTCGCGGCCCGAGCTGAGCGCCCAACTGGTATCGGAAGAAATAGCCCAGCAGCTCGAGAAGCGCGCATCTACGCGCCGCGTGATGAAAAAAGCCATCGACGCGGCAATGTCGCTCGGGGCGCTCGGCGTGAAAATCATAGCCAAGGGCCGCCTGGGCGGATCCGAAATGCGCCGCGTCGAGCGGCAAACCGGCGGAAGCATACCGCTGCACACTCTGATCGCCAACATCGACTACGGGTTTGCCACGGCCAGAACCAGCTACGGCAGCGTCGGCGTGAAAACCTGGATACACAAGGGGGAAGGCCCCGAACAGGAGACCGAAAATGGGCCTGATGCCCAAGCGGGTAAAGCATCGAAAAGAGCAAAGGCGTTCCGTAAAAGGTAGAGCCACCCGCGGCAATACCGTAGCCTTTGGAGAATACGGCCTTCAGGCCTTGCAGCCCGGCTGGATAAACTCGCGGCAGATAGAAGCCGGCCGAGTGGCATCCACCCACTTCCTGGCCGGAGAAGGCAAAGTGTGGATCAGGATATTCCCACACAAGCCCGTTACCAGCACCGCCGCCGAAACACGCATGGGAAAAGGCAAAGGTGAAGTGGAATACTGGGTTGCGGTAGTCAAGCCCGGCACGGTCCTCTACGAAATCGGCGGGGTGCCCGAAGACGCCGCCAAAGAGGCATTCCTACGCACCGCGCACAAGCTTCCCGTTAGGGTACGATTCATCAGGAGGAGGCACGGACTGTGAGAGCCCGAGAAATGCAAGGCCTTTCAACCGAAGAACTAAAGCGCGAACTCGAAACGCGCATCAGAGAACTCTTCAACCTTCGGTTCAGAGCCCAAACTGAAAAGCTGGACGACTCCAGCAGCATAAAGAAAATACGAAAGGACATCGCGCGCATGAAAACAGTTCTGCGGATGCGCGAGCTGGAGGCCGCCGGCAAATGAGCACCGCGCAAAAAACAAGCAAGAAAGTGACAGGCAAGGTGGTAAGCAGCGTGATGAACAAGACAATCGTTGTTTCCTCCGAGCGCTTCGTAAAACACCCCAGATACGGGAAATACATCCGGAGGTCGACCAAGTATAAAGCCCACGACGAACGCAACGAAGCCTACGTGGGCGACACGGTGACCATCGAAGAAGCGCGCCCGCTCAGCAAGACCAAGCGCTGGAAGCTCGTGGGCATACAGCAACGAGCACCGCGCGAATAAGCCGGCCGCAACGGCACTATGGAGCACAGCCGATGATCCAAATGCAAACCAGACTCGACGTTGCCGACAACACAGGCGCAAAACGGGTCAAATGCTTCCGCATTCTAGGTGGAACCGGACGACGTTACGCTACGGTCGGAGATATTATAGTCGTATCGGTAAAAAGTGCAACAC
>JABMSA010000662.1 GCA_013202185.1 Planctomycetota bacterium | reverse complement strand
GGTTGAACGATTCCAGTTTCGCAACGACTTCCGCCACGGTGCCTTCGGTCACGCGACGCAGCCTCACCAGCGGCGTTCGGCCGATGGTCTCCACGATGCTCTCGTAAACTTGTCCCATCAGGGTCTCCTGGTTTGTGAGTTGCCGACGGCCGCGCTGAAACCGTCAGTTCTCCCGGGTCGTTAAGATGTTGCCGACTTCAGTATATTATCTTACTCTATGGTGTGTGTTGATTTCCACTGTTTTTTCCGGCGAGGGTGAATATGGAATGTGAATGAATGTGGTTGCAGGTGATGTTGTGGGAGGAGAATGGCGGGGTGGTCAGACGCCGCGTGGGGGGCCGGCCGCTGAGACGCAAACCGACCCGGCGGCTTGTTGCTGCCACCGGGTCGGTTATGATCTTGTTTAGATACTGTTTCTGTGTTGGTGCTGCTGCCTTAGCGGCGCTTACGCCTCATCAGGAGGCCGAAGCCGCCCATCGCCAGCAGTGCGATCGTCGCCGGCTCGGGGATGGGCTCATCACACGTCCACGTGTAGGTGATTGTTGCATCGCCACTGGCTATGAAATCGGCCACGGTGATATGGGCATCGGTCTGGCCGCCGACATAGTATCCGCCGCTTCCGTCTATGAGGATAGCCACGGTGCCAGTACCGACGAAAGCCGAAAGACCGGTGGTGATCGTGTCGCTGTCGCTGTCCGAATCCGAGAGCGTTCCGAAATCGTGGAAGTCCGGCCCGGATCCGGGAACGCCATCCGTCGGGTCAACAGGCACCGACGGTGTCAGGAGATAGAGGCTCGCGCCGACGTCGAGGCCAAGGCCCGTTCCGTCTACCAATCCGGTGAGGCTGGCGCTCATGTTGCCCGCTATATCCGAGTCATTTTCGCCAGTAATACCGGCCGACTCCATGGCGGTGAGTTCCAAAGTTACACCGACAAGAGGGCACTCGCCGCTGTACTGATCGAAATTCAGCGTGTCGCTGCCTGGCGACAGAGGGAAACTGAAGGGTAACGTCTGCGAAGACGTATTCGCCGCCGGTATCGCCAGCGCCGGCGTAGCAACCAACATCAACACAATAATCAGAGCCAATTTTTTCATACGCTTTCTCCTTTTGCCAAAACTGTTCTAACTGCTATCCTAATAAACTCAGGTTCGTTTCCCGCCCACATTGAGCGGGTTGCTTTGGCAGGCTCGGCTTTATCATTGGGCCAAGCGCCAAAACCACGGTGTTTGTTCAATTACTACGCAAAAATCAGGCCAAACGTCTGAACGTTCTGTCTTTTTTGAAGCATTCAGCCATAAGTCGTTGCTGCGCCGTGAGTTATGGTCGCCGCTTTTTTATGGAAGCGTGTGTGCGGCTTTGCGCACGATTTGTGTAATGTTGCCCAGAATAGTCACATCACGGGCTGAAGACCGCGAAATTTCACCTAATCCCTTGTATCGCAAGAGCTTAGGACATGTTGGCCATTCTGAACGCGATGTCCAGAATAAGCACCATAAACTGGTCCAGTGACACTGTGCATAGGGCGTTTCGCCGCGAGACCCCCTTGTGCTACGCACGATTCTCATACTCCGGGAGGCCGTGGATTATCAAGTTGCACCGGTCCGTCCGGCAGGTCTGCAGAGCTTTTTGGGGCACCCGAAAGAGGTGCGTAATCCCATTGACATGCACTCTCTGATTCTGTATATAATGCGCTCTTAATGGCGTGCATTGCTCGTATCGGCCTGGATGAAAAGAAGCGCGTTTCACTGCTTTTCCGTGTTCGCTCACGACTCATAATTCATGTTTTCCCTTGACACTCCCCACGCCGCCAATATAATAGAGCCGTTACGACAAGCCGACCCGCCGCAATTGCACAGATAGGAGGTGCTGTATGAAACTGGACCCCAAACGCCTTGCAAAGCTCGAAAGGAAATATGCGGGCTACCTCAAGGGCCACAAGCTCGATCAATTCTTCGATGAGTTCGCGATTCCGTTCGCGGCCGGGCACTGGTGCGCGGGCGATTTCTGCGACCGGTTCGCCGGCGACGGCTACAACCTCGACGTCGACAGCGGCGTGATCTCGCAAATCGAACGCTGCGCGGCGGCCGGCGTGAAGGGAATCGAATTCCACGAGAACGTCTTCACCGACGATAAGAACCGGATCGTGCCCGCCACGATCAAGGAGGTCAAGGACGCCTGCAAGCATTTCGGCCTCACGCCCACAAACATGAACACCAACCTCTGGACGCACCCGAAGTGGAAGCTCGGCAGCGTTACGAGCATGGACCCCCGCATCCGTAAAGACGCGCTTGTGGTAGCGCTGCAGTGCGCCGACATCGCCAAGGCCGTGGGATGCAAGAGCATGGCCCTCTGGGCGGGCGCCGACGGCTGGGACTACAACTTCCAGGTGAACTACGGCCGCCAGCTCGAGTACTTCATCGAGGCCGCCATCAAGATCAACCGCAAGGCAATCGCCAACAAGCTGAAGTTCGGCATCGAGGCCAAGCCGCACGAGCCGCGCGAAGGCGGGCTGGTGGTGACCTCCTCTCCCAAGGCGATGCTCATCGCAAAGACCGTAAACGAAACCTGCGGCGGAACCAATATGGGCATCTGCATCGATTACGGCCACGAGCAGATGTGCGCCGCCGAGCCGGCCGACATGGTATATACCGCAAAAACATTCGGCGTGCCGCTGGTCAACTTCCACCTCAATACCGCAAAGCTTCACAGCAACGACGAAGACCGCCTCACCGGCACGGGCGACAACTGGCGGCAAACCGACTTCTGCTACGCCGCAGTCGACACCGGATACAAAGGCTGGTTCGGAGAAGACCAGTTTACATACCGAATGGACCCCGTGAGGGCCATGGCACTGTCGCGGGAGCTTTTCGGCAACTTGATGAAAAAGGCGCTGCGAATCTACGCACGCAGGGCACAGCTCAAGAAAGCCCAGGCCACCGGCGACGCCGCCAATACGATAGATGTTGTCAAAGAAATCATAATGTAAATCAAGGAACAATATCATGAGCAAATTCGCAATCGGAATCGACTTCGGCACCGAGTCGGGCAGGTCGGTGCTAGTGCAGCTCAGCGACGGCAAAGAGGTCGCGTCGGAAGTGTATGATTACTCCAACGGCGTGATCGACGAAAAGCTGCCGGGCAGCGGCGTGCGGCTCGGCCACGAGTGGGCGCTCCAGGACCCCGACGATTACATCCGCACACTCGAGCACACTATTCCCGCCGTTGTAAAGCAAGGGTGCATCGACCCCGCCGACGTAATCGGCATCGGCATCGACTTCACCGCATGCACCATGCTACCCGTCGATGCGCAGGGCCGCGCGCTGTGCACGCTCGAGCAATTCCGCGACAACCCCCACGCGTGGGTCAAGCTCTGGAAGCACCACGCCGCCCAGCCCGAGGCCGACAAGCTAAACGAAGTAGCACGGCAGCGCGGAGAGGAATTCCTCAACCGATACGGCGGCAAGATATCGTCCGAATGGTTCTTCCCCAAGGCGTGGCAGATCCTCGACGAAGCACCCGAAATCTACAACGCCGCCGACAGGCTGATGGAAGCCGCCGACTGGGTGATCCTCCAACTCACCGGCAACGAATGCCGCAACTCGTGCACCGCCGGCTACAAGGCAATATGGGAAAAGGCCACCGGCTATCCGTCCAGGGAGTTCTTCAAGGCGCTCGATCCCGGGCTCGAGAATATCGTCGCAGACAAACTCTCGACAGACGTCTACCCGCTGGGCGCCAAGGCCGGCGGCCTCACCGCGCAGATGGCAAAGCTCACCGGCCTGAAGGAAGGCACCGCAGTAGCCGTCGCAAACGTCGACGCACACGTGGCCGTGCCCGCGACCACCGTAACCGGCGCAGGCAAGATGGTGATGGTCATGGGAACCTCCATCTGTCATATGGTGTGCGGCAGCGAAAAGAGAATCTCGCCCGGAATGTGCGGCGTAGTCGAAGACGGCATCCTGCCGGGGCTGTTCGGATTCGAGGCGGGGCAGTCGGCCGTGGGCGACATCTTCGCGTGGTTCACCGGCAACTGCGTGCCCGAGGCCTACGAACTCGAGGCCCGCGAGAAAGGCATCAGCGTACACGAACTCCTCGAGGCAAAAGCCTCCGAGCAACTGCCCGGCGAAAGCGGCGTGATCGCACTCGACTGGTGGAACGGCAACCGCAGCGTACTAGTCGACACCGACCTGTCGGGCGTGTTTCTGGGCGCCACACTCAGCACCAGGCCCGAGGAGCTGTATCGCGCGCTCATCGAAGCCACAGCGTTCGGCACGAAAAAGATCATCGACACCTTCGAGGCGCACGACGTGGCCGTCGACGAAATCTACTGCTGCGGCGGCCTGCCCGAGCGCAACCAGATGCTGATGCAGATATACTCCGACGTCACCGGCCGCACGATGAAGATATCGGCGTCTGCCCAAACGCCGGCGCTCGGCTCGGCGATGCACGGCGCGGTGGCGGCCGGCGCGGCGGCAGGCGGTTACGACACCATCCAAGACGCCGCCGAACAGATGGCGCACCTCCGCGACGAGGTCTACGAGCCGATCAGGGAAAACACCGACATCTACGACAAGCTCTTCGAGGAGTACGACGCGCTGCACGACTACTTCGGGCGGGGCGCCAACGACGTCATGAAGCGCCTCAAGAGATTGAAGGCCGAGCAGGCGGCCAAGCGGCACTGACAACCCACAGCGAATCCTACGGAACGACCACGGGCGGCGCGGAAAGTCAATTCCTTACGGTGTCAGGCACCGTAAGGATCGCCGGGCAAGGAGCGCACGTGACGCGAATTGGCTTGTGTCTTTCCCGCATGGGCGGCTTCACCGAGCACTGGCAAAGCCTCTCCGCC